>JAUXGE010000182.1 GCA_030622435.1 Planctomycetota bacterium | reverse complement strand
GCTGCGTCGCTCTTCAATTGATGGGTTATCCGAGCCGCGACCGTGAGGGAGCGATCTTCCGCAACAACGAGGACTATCGTTTTCCACTCCCTCACGGTCGCGGCTCGGTTCAAACCGTTCCATCAAGCAACGTGCGACAGAGCACTTGAGTGGTTCCCGTTTTCGTATGCCGTAGCTGGGACGATTCGAGTACCCCACGGCTGAAGCCAAGGGCCACCCGTCCGGATGACATTTCGTCGGGCAAAGCTGGACCTAGCTTCTTCTGCGCCGACGAGCGAGCAGGAGACCACCGGCGGCCAGAAGGAGCATTCCTGTCGTCGGCTCTGGGACGACGTGTAGTGAGGTCAGGCGGCCCCGGAAAGACGCTGGTTCCCCCGACACCGGGTCCAGTTCCGTATACGAGAAACTAGTACTGAAAAAGTGAAGGTCTTCGAAAGGCGGTGGATTGATAGGAATGGCGTTGATCCGGGGGTACTCAGAATTCCAGGACCAAGGATTATACCCCCAGTAAAGCCTGAAAGGCGATCCCAGGACATCGACGCCCGCTCTGAAACTGTGGCCCCACCACTCCGAGTCCCAGCCCAACATGTGTACTTCGACGTAATTCGATTCCTGTCCCAGTTGGTCGACAATGACAGGGCCCTGAAAACTGACGTCACCAAGTTCACCATGGATCGCGCCGCTGAGGTTATCTATTGCGCCGTAGTAGTCGCCCAAACCAGGATAAGGAGAACTGTCCGGCGTCGTTGACTCGATGGTGTAGGTCCCGGAGAAAGTCGTGCCGACGACAATCGCGCCGCTGAGTGCGTGGCCCTCCTCCGGCACCTCGATCCTTTCAACCTCGCCGGAAAACTGGAACAGGACCGGCTCGGCCTTGGCATCACAAACAGCCAGAGCCAACCCAACCGCACACATGGTCACCTTGCCTGACATGGCCGATCTCCAACGCACAACACATAGGTGGCACCACAGTGCATTCTAGTTCGAGCGTAAGCCGTTGTCGAGTTTTTCTCGTGTGGGACAGGCTTTCCAGCCTGGCGGGTGGCCCATGTCCATTGGATATGGGGGACACGATGACACACGCTCAGGATCATGCCCATGATCATCGCGTCCCCCACCTCCACAGGAGGCGGGCCACCCATCGATTCGAATCCCCCACGGTAAAGCCATGGGCCACGCATCCGGATGACATTCCGCCGGGCAAAGCCCGACCTACCTAGCTCAGGATCCGGATGCAACCGGCAAGACCACGTGTGACGGATACTGCTGCGAGGACAGAAGGAGGGTCAATGACCCACCCTCCTCGTGCTGGTGGGTCATCGTGTTTTGGTGTTGATGTGGTACCCGTGTTACTGCTACGGATCAGTCCCATCGGGCGGTGCGGTGAAGGCGGCTCCCACGAGATAACCCTTGATCCCGACCGTACAGTGCGTGACACACGCCGGGAGCCAGTCTTCGGAGTTGTCGGCGGTGAATTCCCGCACCCAGATCTCGCTCCCTATGCGAAGTTGCTTCTTCGACCAGAAGGCGAATCCACCGTCGGAAGCGTTGTGCATGATGACCGGCCAGGCACACGACGGTGTGAGCAGGTTGGTGGTCACGTCGAGCTGAACACCGGCGGCAAAGCGCGTCGCCTCACGCTTGCCCGCGTACTGGTCAGGCTCACCGCCAATCGCCCCGGCCGTCTCGACTAATGGATGCACCTGTTGCGGATCGGCCGCCGAGTTTTCCTGCTTCTGTGGCATACGGTCGAACTCCAATTGCTGTAGACCGGTCTTCACACGCGGTCGCCTGGCTTCCCTCCCATACTATGTCGGACACGGTCAGTGACGGATTTGGCAATTGTCTTGCCGACTTCCACCAACCGAGCCGGCACATGATCGGACCACTCGTGCTCCAAGATGCGTTTCTTGCCGCACCGGCCACACAGAGGCGCACAGCCCAGTTGTTATCGACCCGGGACACCACGGCACGAGAATCACCGGTTTGACAATCCATGGCCCAATCATGCCACGAGAATCGGACCTGTGGCTCCCAGAGAGGCAAACGTGGTTTGTCCCACGGCCTTGCGGTGAGACAGAAGGCGGGGGATCGCCACAAACCAGGGTCGTGCTCGCCCCGTTTCTCCTCGTCCATGCCCCGGGGTGGGTCCCGTTTGGGGTGGCATGGGCGAGCGGAAGGTGCGATCTGCGCGCTGCGCCGACGCACTCCCGGCCCGAAGGAGCCCGTCGCAAGCATGAAACGGATGCCCGTGTTGCCCCACTGCGGCCGCCGGACGCCTCGATTAACGGCAAGGACCGCCGCCAGACAATCTCTGGCACTTGGAAACTCAGGCTTAGGCGGCCCTTGCCCATGCCACCCTCATCGGATTCGCCAGGCAATTTGGGATGCACCCGGTGGCGTCGATGTTCGCACGGTCCCGTTCTCTTGGCCCGGTTTTCCGGCTAACATGACTCCTCGGCGAATAACGCGCCCGAGCGTAAGACCGCTTGGCGCGTGCGGTGCCTGACTCGGCCCGTCCTCCGGAGGCAGACCATGGGACTTGACGCGTTGTTCTCACCGCGGGCGGTGGCGGTTGTCGGAGCTTCCAACCGGGAGCTGACGATCGGATACCGTATCATCCAGAACCTGCTCGAATTCGGCTACTCGGGCCCGATCTACCCGGTCAACCCAAAGGGCGGGGAGATTCGCGGACTCCCGGCTTATGCATCGATTCTCGAGACGCCAGAGCCGGTGGACGTCGCGCACATCGTCATCAAGAACACCTACGTGCCGGCCTGCATCGAGGATTGCGCCAAGAAGGGCGTCAAGGCGGTGATCGTCAACACTGCCGGCTTCCGCGAGATCGGAGATGACGGTGCGGCCCTCGAGGACCAACTCGTCGCGCTGGCGGCCAAGACGGGCATCCGCGTGTTCGGTCCCAACTGCCAGGGGATCATCAACACGGATCCGGCTGTTCGCGCCTACTGTAACTTCACGTTCACGCGGCCTGTTCCGGGGCACATATCGATCGTGGCCCAGAGCGGTGGCGTCGGGGAGGTCATCCATCAGCGCATCGCCGAGCTGGGCGTGGGCGTGCGGAAGTACGCCAGCAATGGCAACGGTTGCGACGTGTCGATCCCCGAGATACTCCGCCATTTCGGCGAGGACGAGCAGACGAAGGTCATCGTCGTCCACATCGAAAGCCTGCCTGACCCGAGGGCCTTTCTCGAGGCTGCAACGGAGGTGGCGCGCGTCAAGCCGGTGCTGGCGATGAAGGTGGGTCGGACGGCCGAGGGTGCCAAAGCTGTGTCATCGCACACGGGCGGTATGATGAAGCAGGACACGGCGATCGAGCTGGTCTTCGACAAAGCCGGGATCGTCGCCTTCCGCAACATCGAGGAGCTGTGCCAGTCGGCCATCGGCTTCGCCTCGCAGCCTGTACCGGCCGGCAACCGGGTCGGCATGATCGCCAACACCGGCGGACCGGCGATCATCGCCACCGACGAGTTGATCGAGAGCGGCATGGTCATGCCACCGCTGTCGAAGAAAACAGAGGCGTTCCTGAAAGAAAAGCTCTACCCCGAAGCTTCCATCAACAATCCGATCGACGTCCTGGCGACGGCCGGCCCCGAGCACTTCGCCGCCGCCATCAGCGCGCTGATTGACGATGACGGTGTGGACTCGGTCTTCCTGAACTTCGTGACGCCCTTCTTTGTCGATACGCTCGGCGTCGCCCGTGAGATCGCAGACGCCAACCGCCGTTCGACCAAGCCCATCGTCGCGACCGTCATGACCGAGAAGAAAGGCTGGGCCGAGACGCTCGACGTCATCCGCAAGGCCGGCGTACCCACGTACGACATGCCGGAGACCGGCGCGCGCGTGCTCGCATCCATGGGGCGCTACGCCAGCATGCTGAAACGACCGGCCGAGACGGCCGTGTCCTTCCCCGAAGTCGATACCGACCGGGTCCGTTCAATCGTGTGCGGCGCTGTCGAGTCCGGCAAGCCGTCCCTGAGCGCCGCCGACGGCTTCGACCTGCTTTCGTGCTACGGAATCGGCACCGCCGGCTACCGGTCGGCCACCGATGTTGACGGGTGTGTCGCCGCCGCCAACGAGATCGGCTATCCCGTCGTGCTCAAGGTGGACGCGGAGGCCATCATCCACAAAACAGATACCGGCGGCGTCGCCCTTGGCATTGACGACCCCGATTCGCTGCGGGAGCAGGCCGAGCGGATGGCATCACAGTTCGCCAATGTGTCGCCCGCCTTCCTAGTGCAGGAGCAGTTGGAGGAGGGGCAAGAGGTCATCGTCGGCGCCAAGGCCGTCGAGGGTCTCGGCCACGTCGTCATGTTCGGGCTGGGCGGCATCTACGTCGAAGTCCTGAAGGACGTCAGTTTCAAGATCACACCCGTCACCGGGCGTGAGGCCCGGGAGATGATCTCGTCGCTACGCGCTCACAAGCTGCTGATGGGTGTGCGCGGTCAGACCCGGGCGGACCTGGGTGCGCTCGAGGAGATTATCCAGCGCGTTTCCCAGATGTTGACCGAGAACCCGGAGATTCGCGAGCTGGACATCAACCCGATCTTCGCCTTCGAGGACGGGGCCAGGGCGGCCGATGTCCGCGTGCTGCTGTGAAAGCCGGAACATGAAGTAGCGGCCGACCCCCGTGTCGGCCGTTGAAACGAGCCGCGGGCTTCAGCCCGCGCGGAGCCGCCGTCATGCGATCCTTCTCACGATTGCGCACGGCGAAACGGGTTGTCGGAACCACGCGTTTGGAATCCGGGCATTAGCAGTACATTGCAAGGTTGCCATAAACGCGTAGCACAGGCATCTTGCCTGCATCGTAATCGCGGCTCGTGCAGGCTGGAAGCATGCGCTACAAACGACCTTGCGCTGTACTGTCAGGTAACGTGTCATGAAGCAAACCAACGGTCATGTACGCATCTGGGGTATCATACCTGCCGCCGGGATGGGTCGGCGCATGGGGGGACCGAAACAATCGCTCGCCTTTCGGGGATCGACCATGGCGGGCGTGATCACGCGCACCGTACTCGACGCCCGGGTGCACGGTGTGGTCGTGGTGACGCGAACGGAACTCGTGGACAGGGTGCAACTGCCGGACGACTCGCGTGTCCACCTGGTCATCAACGACGATGCCGATAGTGAGATGATCGACTCGATCCGCCTGGGGCTGGCCCGCCTCGATAAGCTCGGTGCGGCGAGCCATGACGGCGTCCTCGAGGTCCCGGCCGATATGCCTACGCTGACCGCCGAGACGTGCCGTGCCTGCATGGACGTCTATCGAACCCATCCGCAGCGCATCGTGATTGCGACGTACCAGGGCAAGCGCGGTCATCCCATCATCTTCCCTTTCTCCCTGAGAAGCACGATCGACGAGCTGGACGGAGGCTTACGCATGTTGCCGCAAAGACTTCCGGAAAGAGTGATTCCGGTGGCCGTCGATGACGCAGGCGTACGACACGACATCGACACGGCACGAGACTTTGACGACCTGTCCGGCGAAGGATAGATCCGATCCGCACCCAGATTCCAACCCAACCATTCAGTACCGCGACAGCCTGCCCTTTACTTCGCGCAGCGATGTCAAGGGTCATGGAGCGGACAGGAAGGCGGGTACCCAAAATAGATATGGTGTCCGCCGATTCGTTCCCCCGATTCGTGTCCCCCGATTCACGACGGCATTCGTACCTCATGGCGCGCAACTGGAGGCAATGAAGCGATTGGCGTACGGACAGTAGGAGCTTTACGAATGGAGTCTTAATGTCTATTGAGTTACCTTGTTTGCAGGGTCCACTCATCCAGATAGGCGCATACTGGGGTGAGATCGACGAAACCCTAGCTTTCCGGCGAGTGCTGGATTGGATCCTCCGGAGGGGATACCGGATGGCGCCTCTAGTCCTGGGCGTCAAGGCGGAAGCCGGAAAGCTGCCAAGGTTCCTTGACATGGCGTCTGGTCGAGGCACTTTATGTTTTCGCGACTGGAGCGCGGAGCAAGCACTGTCTTCTCAGGATCATATTCCCGTGACAGTGCGTTTGACCCCTATGAACGTATGTAACGTGGAGCTCGATGTGTCATTCGCCATAATGGACGCTGAGTCATTTGCTGGTGGCGACGGACACGTCATAGAGATCGTTGCAAGCGGTGCAGACTTGGACCTTGTTGAGAACGTGGGCTGTGAAGGCATGTGCGCCGAAGTGGTGATGGGCGCGAAGAAGACGCAAAAATGGTGCGAGACTACACTTCGAGCGCTGTGCGACGAGTTGCGTCCAGACTACGCTGGCGAACGTTGGGCAGTAGCTCTTCAGCCGCCGCAATCACTTGTTGCTTGCGAGGATCCCGCAAGCCTCATGAATCTCTACTTATCAGATCACCTTGAACAGGCTGGGCAACTGGGAGCCCAACTCGCCCCATTCAATGTCTGCACGATCGTTGACCATCCGCATGGAGTCTTTGTCAGGGCCATGGACGTGGCCGACGAGGGAAACACCGAAGTCCATGCTGCGGCAGCTGTTGTGCGTGAGGCGCTTCGAACCCAGTATTGCTCAGTTTAGCACTGCAGCCCAGTAGTGCATCGCGGGTCAGAGCGAATTTAGTCGTTATCGAAGAAAAGGAAATCGTGGAAATCGGGGAACACCATACGAATGGCGCGGGTGCCCCGTCCTTCCGCCCCAAGCACATTTGTGAAACCATCCGACATTCGAGGCGGAAGGGTGGGGGACGGACACGATGTCTGATAGACTTGAGGCATGCCGAGTAAGCTACGTAGATACGATGAGTACGGTCACGTTCATTTCTTGACGATCTCCTGCTATCGCCGACTGCAGTTCTTCCGGCACGATCTTGTCAAACAGGTTTTCGTAGATGGGATGGACCGTACGCGCAGCAAGCTGGGCGTTCGTTGGGTTGGGTACGTCGTGATGCCGGAGCACGTGCATCTACTGGTTTTCCCGATGGTCAAGGGTACGGATGAACCCGTTGCGATCTCAACGGTGCTGCAAGACCTCAAGCAGTATGTTGGACGACACGGGAAGGAGGCATTGCGCTTAATCTGGCGTGAGGGACAGGGTCTGGGAAGCCGGCCGATGGATGCTTGGGCCTTGGGGGTCGCGCCCAAACCGTTCTGGAAGACACGGGGCTATGACTTCAACGTGACCACTGAGAAAACGCTGCACGCCAAGTTGGATTACATGCACAGAAATCCAATCACACGACGGCTCGTCGAACGGGCAGATCAATGGATATGGAGCAGCTATCGACACTATGAATTCAATGATGACTCAGTGATCGTTATGGACTGGGATAGGTCGTGGCCTATAGTGTGATGGATCGGTCCCCCACCCATTCCGGCGATGTGGCGACACAACTTTCCGATTCCTTTGGGCGCCGGAATGAATGGGGCACCCGCGCTCGTGTTCACGCAGCGGCTTGCAGGCACCTTCACCCACCGAAGCGCACTATCAGGAACACGACGCAGAACCCTGTCAGGAAAACGACGCCCGCCCAACTGAGTACTGTCAGCCACTTGGGCGGAGCTGCTTCTTTTGGAACCCCGCCAACCGCCACTGCCCGACAATTGAGGAAGGCAAACAAAGGCGCCGACAGAAACGCCAGCGTTGTTGTAGCATCGATGAGAATCCGCATGTGGCTGGTCAGAAACCGGTAGATCAGCAGCGCCCCCACGATCATGATCGCCAGGACAATCCAATACGGAGCCCTGCCCAGCTTGGTCGCACCGGGCCAAGCCAGTTGACAACCCGCGGCGAGCACTCTCGGGTAGCCGTCCAGAACGGTCACCGTCGTACTGAACATCGTGATGAAAGCGGCGGCAACAACCACCGGCCGACTCCAACTGCCAAGGGCCGTCGTGTACATGCCGACGAATCGTGCGGCGAAGGCATCGGGAGCCCGATCGACAAACGCCTGCCCCGTACCATACATGACCAGCGCGCCTAGACTCAGGAACAATACCGCCATCACAAGCGACGCGCCGTAGCCGAGGTTGAAGTCGAACAGGGCTTGGCGCAGCGTCGGCGTGTGGGCGGTCTGCTTTGCACGCTCTTGCATCCAGAGCGAAGGCCAGGCCGACGCATCCACCGGCGTCGGCATCCAACCCATCAGCGCCACCAGAAAGGCGATACCGGCCACATCCCAGACCGCAGGCGGCTCGAACTCGGGTACCTGGGCGACGCGACCGTGTCCGACGGCCACCACGACCGCGACAACCGTGCAAACGACCAGGAAGACCATCAACAGCTTCATCAAGCGGTCCAGGAGCGGATAGCCGCCCGAAGCCAGCACCACGACACAGCCCGCCAGCAGAATCACACCCCAGATCATCGGCGTCAGGTCGACCGGGAACATCTGGGAAGCCATGCCGGCCGTCACGATCGTCAGAACGGCCGCCGTGGGGATGCTCAACCCCAGCGCCACGACCAGATACACGATCAGAGCCCAACGCCCGACACGCCGATAGCCTACCAGGAGACTCTCACCCGTTGCGGCCGTGTACCGGTGACCGAACTCGAAGAACGGGTATTTCAAAACGTGCACGAGCACGACGGCCCAGACGAGGGCGAAACCGTAGCCCGCGCCGGCTCGCGTCGATTGCACGAGGTGTGACACGCCGATGGCAGCCCCCGCGTACATGACGCCGGGACCGATCGTCTTGACCAGTCCGGACCACCGCGAGGCCGGTGAGGTTTTCACTATCATACTCATGTGGGATTGTTCCGCGCTCGGCTTTCCACCCTACCCGGTTTCTTGCCGTGCTGCCACAGAAGGTCTTGGCGTCGTGTTTCCACGTGGCATTCAGCAACGTAGGGCAGGTGGTTCTCCCGGCCCGTACGTGTTCAGCGGTGGGTGCCATGGGCAAGCGGGCGCGGGGCTAAGTGGTCTGGGCTACCGTCTACCTGACCAGGACGAGTCTGTGGCCGATGCCCCGCAGTGCAGCTTGCCCGTATTGCCCGCCAACGCGTCGCATGCACGGGCAAGGATCGCCGGCAAGCGTTGTCTTCGATTCGGAGTTTCAGTGGAGGCGATCCTTGCCACATGCCACCCGACACCGGAGGCGATGCCCCTGCCACCCGAATTCCGCGCTAAACACATACCTACGGCACGCCGCGAGGTTCTGCCACTGGAAGGCGACAGGTTAACATTCAGCAGGTGCATGATGGGCTCGCGCAGGTCAGGCCTGCGCGAAGACTCGGATCAATCTTCTTTCAGAAGTGTTCGTACAGCGCATGAAAAGACGCGACGGGCGTGCCCCCCACAGCACGCCAGCCGCGATACTCGTCAAAACCCGCCGCTGCCAGGTC
>JAUXGE010000349.1 GCA_030622435.1 Planctomycetota bacterium | reverse complement strand
GTCCGTCGTCATGCCCACGATGAGTTCATGCGCACCCTCGCGCTCCGCCATCCGCTGGACAGTGATCCCTTTGATTTCGGCGTCGGGACGAAGTTTGGCGGCTCGAGCCATCATCGCCTCAGCCGTGGCGCGCGCGGCGTCCGGACCCTCCACATTGAGTGACACACCTCCGACGTCCGACTTGTGTGTAATCTGCGGCGATAGAATCTTGATGGCCACCGGATAACCGAGCTCATCCGCCTGCCTTGCGGCCTCCTCCGGGGAGACGGCGATCCGCGTCTCGATGACGTCTACGCCGTAGGCGGCGAGGATGGATTTCGCATCGACTTCGCTGAGTATATCCACGCCCGACGACAAGGCGTCACGGATGATACGGTTCACCCTCTCCGTGTCCGGCGTGAAGTCCACCGGGGCAGAGGGTGGAACCTGCATCAGGTTCTCCTGGTTGCGTCGGTAGTTGACCATGTGCAAGAACGCACACACCGCATCGTACGGCGTCTCGTAAGTCGGTACACCGGCGTCACGCAGCACGGTCCGCGCTTTCTCCACGGCGTCTCGACCCAGCCAGCTTGTCAGCACGGGACGGTCGGCATTGCAAGCCACCTCGGACACATGCCGTGCGGCATCTTCACTCGACACGACGGCGGCCGGAACGTGCATCACCAGCACACCGTCCACACCAGGGTCCTCGAGAACGGTGCGGAGTGCACCGACGTACCGTTCACCGGCCGCGTCGCCGATGATGTCAACGGGGTTTCCTCTCGACCAGGTCGGCGGCAGGAGTTGATCGAGTCGTTCGATCGTTTGCTGGGAGAGTTGGGCCAACCGGCCGCCACCGGCTACCAGGGCATCCGTGGCCAACACGCCGGGTCCGCCTCCGTTCGTGACAATGGCCAGTCGATCGCCTTCGATCGGGCGCGATCGGGCGAGTGTCTCCACTGCGTCGAACAGCTCGTTGATTTCGTAGACGCGCAGAATCCCCGCTCGACGAAGCGCAGCGTCGTACACTTCGTCCGAACCGGCCAACGCGCCCGTGTGGGATGCTGCGGCCTGTGCCCCTTCCACCATTCGGCCGGCCTTAACCGCAATAACCGGTTTGTTTCGCGCGGCGGCCCGGGCGGCGGACATGAACTTCCGGGCGCCCGTCACGCCTATTGACTCGATGTAGAGCAAGACGGCGTGCGTATCGGGGTCGCTGCCCAGGTAATCCAGAACATCGCCGAAATCGATGTCGGCCAGGTCGCCTAGGGAGACGAAGCACGAGAAGCCTATCCCGTTCGATCGCGCCCAATCCAAGACAGAGGTACACAAGGCGCCGGACTGCGAGATGAACGCAATATTTCCGGGCAAAGCGTCAATGTGGGCAAACGACGCGTTGAGCCCGATCCGCGGCAGGATCAGCCCGACGCAGTTCGGACCTAGAACGCGCATCAGATGGGGGCGTGCCTGTTGGAGTACCGCATCTTGCAGCGTCCGTCCATCCCCGTCGAGCATGCGCGAGAGCCCCGCAGTCAAGACGACAAGGCCCTTCGTGCCGCATTGGCCGAGTTCGCCCACGACGCGCGGTACTGTCTCCGGTGGTGTACAAATCACCGCCAGATCCGGCACGAGTGGGAGGCTGCTGATGTCGTTGTAGGCCAGGACCCCGGAGATAGCCCGCTCGCGAGGATTGACCGGCAGGACAGGACCGGCGAATCCTCCACGCAGCAGGTTCCGCATGACAACGTTGCCGACACTCTGTGGTCGGTTGGACGCGCCGATGACAGCGACAGAGCGAGGCTGGAACAGGTAGTCAAGATGCCGCACGCTCATGCCAAAACCTCCTTCTCGTACCACCCGTTCGGGAGGCACACACCGACGCGGCGATGCCCGCCACCCGCGACTGCCGCTTCCCAAAACCACCATACCAATGCCGCGCGGGCATCATCCGGCGGAGGTCATCATACCCATTGAGAGACACCGGGGTAGGGTGGGTCATCTGGCCCACCTGTTGTTCCTGAGGAACCGGAAGAACGATGACGGAGAAGTACAAATAACAAGGCCCAGGCAGTCAGAAGCTCCTCGCCTCCTCTTCTCTGTGCTCATCTGTGTCCTCTGTGGACACCTCCGTCCCTCACGTTGATGTGGCTCGCGAGCCGCCGTTGTTCCCGTCGGTGTCCCAGAGGGGGCTCGATGTCAAGGCTCTGAATCCACAGATGACACAGATGAACACAGATGCGGATCGAAGACGAGGCGTTTCACTTGAAGGCGAGAGGTTCCGAAGTTGACCAGAAGTCCACGACGCAATCCAGTCGCCTTCAAGTAATTGAGTATCTGCGCCTGCTAGATGCCTGAGAGTGATGAGAGAGCCTCGAGTTCAACGATGATATCTTCGTAGCACTTGAAGTCGGCCCGGTAGGAACATGCAAGCCGGTGTTCCTTGTAGTAAACCGGTAACTCCTTCTCGCGCTCAAAGGGAATCTCGCGGTCGGCGAACTCAACGGCGAGGGCTTCCTGATACACTGGTTCCAGGAATCCTGGACCCAGCGTACTATGGACTTCCATGGCTGCGCCAATGATGGCGTGTGTCTGTGGATCCTTCGCTTCAGCATCCACTGCGTTCCCCTTCGTGAACTTGTTCAATTGACAGATCAGGCAGATAACGCAGACATCAGCTCGGGCAACCCGATGGTCTTGGCCTCCTCTTCTCTGTGCTCATCTGTGTCCTCTGTGGATATTCTGTTTCTGGACGACCTTACGTCGTCGTCTCGGCCGGTGCATCTGCGCCGACCGATTCGAGCAGGATCTCCGCGATGTCGAGCTGGGGGAGGTCTTCGCGGTCCACATCGGCCAAGCCGTCGGTCAGCATGCGCATGCAGAAGGGGCAGGCGCTGGCGATCGTGTCCGGCTGCGTCTCGAGGAGCTGCTTCGCACGGGCGATGTTGACGCGTTGCTCGCCCTCTTCCTCCTCCTTGAACATCTGCGCCCCGCCGGCCCCGCAGCACATTCCCCGATCCAGCGATTGCGCCGCTTCCACGAGGGTCAGTCCGGGGATGCGCTTCAGAGCCTCACGCGGCTCGGCGTAGATGCCGTTATACCGGCCCAGGTAGCAGGAATCGTGGAACACGACCTTCTTTTCGACTCGATTGACGGGTTCGAGCTTTCCCTTGGCCAGCAGATCGACCAGGAACGTCGTGTGGTGGACTACGCGATAGTGCCCGCCGAAGTCGGGGTATTCATGCTGCAGCGTGTTGTAGCAGTGTGGGCAGATGGTGACGATTGTCTTCTTGTCCACTCCGTAGTTATTGAGCGTCTCGACGTTCTGCTGGGCAAACATCTGGAACAAGTATTCGTTGCCCGCGCGGCGTGCGACGTCGCCGGTGCACTGCTCCTCGTCGCCGAGGATGGCGAAATCGATACCGGCCTTCTGCATAAGCTGAGCCGTCGCCCGTGTCACCTTCTTTGCACGATCGTCAAAGGCCGGTGCACAGCCGATCCAGAACAGAACCTCCGCGTCCGGATGCTCCGCCAGGGTCTTGACGCCGAGCCCGTCCGCCCACTTGGCACGCTCGTCGCTCGGGAAACCCCACGGATTGAAGCTGGATTCGAGGCAGCGAAACGCCGTCTGCAGCTCACTCGGAAACTCGCCCCGTTCCTGGACCAGGTACCGACGCATGTCGACGATCTTGTCGACGTACGAGATGCACACCGGGCATTCTTCCTCACAGGCACGGCAGGACGTGCACGCCCACAGCACCTCCGGATCGATCACGCCCTCGACCAGGTCCTTGTGGCACTCGGGCGGTTCGCCTTCCTCTTGACCGCTCCCTGACGGTTGCGGCTCGGATTCGGATGTCTCTGCCGACGGCGGCACGGATTTCGACGCCACCAGTTCCTTTTCGTGCTTGTAGAGAAAGTCACGCAGATCGAGCGTCAGTTGCTTGGGTGACAGCTTCTTGCCAGTCGTGTTGGCCGGGCACTGCTCACTGCATCGGCCGCACTCGGTGCACGTGTACCAATCGAGGATCGACTTCCAACTGAACTGATCGATCCGCTTGATGCCCAGCGTCTCCTCGCGCTCGAGCCGCCCTTCGATGTCCTCGATCGGCGGCAGCCGCCCCGGCGGGTCCAGGCTCTTGAGGTACACGTTCGGGATGGCCGTGATGACATGGAAGTGCTTCGAGTACGGCAGCAGGTTCAGGAAAATCAGCACGAGAGCCGCGTGGACCCAGAACCCGAGGTGCTTGAGCGCCGTCAGCGCGCCGTCCGGCAAGCCCTGCACGACCATGGCCACAACCGAACCGGCCGGTTCATACCAGGTAAGCGAGATCTGTGGGCGATCGAGTGGGGATCCTGGTTCGGGAGCATATCTGGTTTCCTTGGTGCCGGCTGGAACGTGTTCAACGGTGCGTTTTGAAAGTGGAACCTCGAGTTCTCGTCCATCCGGCGTTCGCAGTGTGACCGTTTGTACCTCTACCTCTACCTCATCCCACTCCCGACCGAAGCGCACCGGGGCAAGAGCGACACCCGGCACTTGCGACTCTCGGGAATACCGCACAATCGCCGCCCCGTCGTAGAGTATGTCCGCCGCCATCATGACGACGATGATCCAGATGATGATGAGCCCTTCGGTGCTCAGCGTCATGCGCGGCAGCCGGACGATCATGCGATAATACACGAAGACCAGGGCTGCCAGGAGCACCAGGACGGCGAAGACGTCTTTTAGCAGCGAGTAGATCTGCCCGAGGATCCCATCCAATCCAAAGACCCAGAAGCAGAACGACTCGTCGAAGCCGCGGCCCCAGAGAATCAGCGAGCGCAGCAGCAGCACGAGGAAGCCGAAGAAGATGACCATGTGCGCATAGCCTGCCAGGGGAAAACGAGGCATCCGAAGCTGCCGGATGGCATACGTCCAGACGGCCCCGAGGCGCGCACCTG
>JAUXGE010000208.1 GCA_030622435.1 Planctomycetota bacterium | reverse complement strand
TGGGGGGATGCACTTCCGTAAAGCCCGCACGGGCGGGCAGCGCCGAAACGGCCACCAGCAAACTCGCCCAAGCGAATGTCCTATACCCCACCTGCAACTTTTCCCTTGTTGAGTCCATAGCTGTATCTCCCCTCACCGCCGGGCGAATCCGCTCGCTTCGGCACGTGACATGCTGCAAAATCGTATACGCCCACCGCATACGATTGACTGGTCCGGCCCCAGACACTCTCTCTGCCCGGCGCTCTCAGTTAACGAGACCTACAGCCCTTTATCATACCAAAACAGGCCTGTGCGATCCCCTGAAACGGCAAGTACAGTTTCTCCTTTCTCCTTGGGTTCCGGGCCGCACGACCCGACAGTAGGCAGGTATCCGTAAGTCGTTGCGATTCAGCTACTTACGTCACTGGAGCCAGCGAGACTCGAACTCGCGACCTTCTGCATGCCATGCACCTATCAACGAACGTGACACTCTCCAAAACAGTGTTCTTTAGGCCGCTAAGCGGGTGCCGAACACATCAGAAAAACCCGCAAAGGCCAAATCCAACCGCAAAAGTATAATCAATAGTGTAGTCGATGCAACCCCGCCGGTGCTAATTCGGAATGCACCTATTCCGAGCCAATCCATGCGTCAGATACCTCTTGCGGCAAACACGAGTGACAGAATGATGACATCTCGATGACGCATGTCAACAAAGCACGGACAAGGCACAAACGCTCACGCGTCTGTCTCCTTTCCAAACACTTCTCGCCGTTCTTTGACCCGCCTATCGCGAATCTGGTCAACCCACTCAGCTACCTCGCATGATAGCTCGATCCAGGTCTTCCTTTTTCATTCAACGCCTCCGTGCCATTCGCGCACCGCTCATACTCTGGTAGTTCCCAAGGCACAACTCGATCCACCGCTACCCTACGTCAACACCATTTGCAATCACCATGTCAGGCAACCGTCAGCCGAATTCGTCGGCGACCGATCAAACTCCGCGGGACGGCGAAGCGCGTACTCACACGAGAAAAGCAGCCCGGCAGCCACAGGCCCTGAAACTCGTGAAAGACGGCGTTCCCTAAGAGTTGAGGGCACGAAGGCATCAATCTGCATTCTTGCCGCTACCTCATAAACCGGGAAAGACATCCTACTAGCAGGTGCAATTCCTCGTCGACGAGGCCTCCTGGTCGAACCAGGGTGAAGAGCCCGACTTCGATTCCGTGGAGGTCAAATCGTGAACGAGACGAACGACCACTGTCCAAGGTTGATTGAGGTAACGCTGCCGATTCCGGAGATTTCGGCGGAGAGCGTTCGCGACAAGTCCTTGCGGCATCGGCACATTCCGACGTTACATCTTTGGTGGGCGAGACGCCCCCTTGGCTACGGCGCGTGCGTTGGTGTTCACCTCGTTGGTTCCAGACCCCGATAACCCTCGTTGCCCCGACGCATTCCAGACAGCCGTTGAGCAGAACCTCAAGACGCGCGTTCCCACGGAACTCCAGTACTACCGGCGCGGCCGGGAAACTCACCAAGATGAGGACCCCTACCGCCCCTACGAAGGAGTCTCCGAAACCCTACGTAACCTGCTCCTGATGTTCATCGCCATATGGTCGCCGGAGTCCCTTGCGTTTGAAGCGGGCAAGCGGAGCAAGGCCTCTGCTGCAAGCAACCTGGTCTTCATGGCGACGGCGTACCCGACACGTTCACCGATGGCCGAGCCCCGAACCGATTCACCTTTGGAACTTGCTTCCTGCCGTTCGCGGTCCCGCTTCCAGTCTAGGTATGCCCCCGTCCAGAGGACTGGCGCAATGACGACGACACTTGCGGGACAGGCAAGGATCACGGCGACAGAGGTCGTTCTCGCTTGGATCGAGTAGGTCGTTCGGGTAGGATGACCGATTGAGGTTCGATGAATGGGTAATGTCGGTTTGTTGGTGAGCGAATGAAGACGCCGGTCGTACCGCTCGTAGCCTATCTGGAGACTGTGAATGCCTGTGAACCATGGTGCCTGGAGTTTGCGAAAGAAGCTCGCCTTCGCCAGCATCCCAACCCTGATACTCCTGTGCTTCGTGGAGGGAATGTTCTGGCTGGTTGCGCCACTCTCTGACCCTTTCCCCTTTGACCCTCAGGCTGGAAGTTATCATCGTTTTCTGCCTCATTGGAACAACTACCAAAAGTTCGGCGAGCCTCCCTTCGACGCCTCGAAAGATCTCGGCCGGCTCGCGGGCGTGTCCGATACCGTCGCACAGGTTCGGATCAATCAGTACGGGTACCTGTATCCGGAGCAGGCGGGCCGCCGCACGAGTGAGGGTGAGGTGCGCATTGCCGTGATCGGTGGATCAACGGTCGAGTGTTTGGCGCTTCCCCCGGAAAAGCGATGGCCGGAAGTCATGGGGCAGCTTCTCAAACAGGATTGGGCGGGTGATCGGGAGGTCACCGTACTCAACCTCGGCATTTCTGGCCAGGACACGCGAACCCACCTAGCCACTGTCGTACAACATGTTGCCAACTTGGACATCGACTTCGTGGTCTTCATGTTAGGCGCCAATGATCTCTTTCGAGCCCGAGGATCTGATTCTCTTCTAGACTCGATAGCCATCAAGGCTGCTTCACCTTCGCGTCCCAGCACCTGTGCTCTCCTTACGACGCGGACCCAGTTGGGCAGACGTCTTCGACTACTCGTGCGAGGTGTACCGGACGACCGTGCCAGGCGCCCTGGAGAACCGTACTTCGCATCGGCCAGAGACAGACTGCGTCAAGCCCCACTGTTGCCGTTCGATCCCGAGATTCCTGCGGGGGCGCTCGACGAGTACGGACGCAACATCATTACGCTCGCAAGTGTTTGTCGTGCACACGGAATGAGGATTCTGTTCGTAACGCAACCTATGCTCTGGCACAGTGACCGGCCGTTGTCGGACAAGGAACACGATGTCTCCTGGTGCCTCCGATTCGTCCAGGACGACCAGCTCTACAGGATGAAGTCAAAGTCGGCAGCCCGCCTGCTCGGCAGTCTCAACACCCGACTGATGCAGGTGTGCCAGTCTCGCGGCTATCCCTGCCTCGATCTGGCCGCCCGCTTGCCGGAAACCCTCAAGATATTCTACGACGACGTACATTATACGGAGCGCGGCGCCAGGGTCGTCGCCACCTAAGTAGCGAGCGCGCTCTTGCAGCAGCGGATTCTGGAGTGAGTCGCCGCTGGACCGTGCAAACGCCTTCTGTCAGTATGCGGCGCTCACCCAGAAAGCAGCTTTGCGGGTGAATCAATGATTCCCCGAACCGACGGTGTGCGAAAACCGGACATACCTGCCACACTCAATCATCCGCCATCTCGGCGTGAACACTCTTCCAAGGCAGATTCGATCGCCCGATGCCGTACTGGCATCGCGGCTTGGGTGCACCGTTTCCACCTCGTCCCGGCTTCAAACGCGCATCACGCATGCTTGACTTTTTCTCAGGTTACGAGTAACTTGCTGTGAGTTTTATAGTGGTCCAAGGGGGAAACCCCAGGACTCTTTGTCTTCCCATCGCAGTTCGACAGAGACTTGGGCAGGATTCTGTTACCGTGTTTCAAGTTCGAGCAACGCCGGTTCAGCGCAAGGAGCATTCTCCACGATCGCTGCAGGGCGAGAATCGCAAAGTCGATCTCGTCATCTTGGCCGGGGCTGTGGGCTCGAGGCCGGCTTGGGCGCGCGGTGTCTCGATCCCCCTGTTGCCACTTCCGGATTCGACGGTTCTGCGGACACTACTGAATACACTCCGCGCGAGGTTTGGCGGAGCGTGTACGGTTTGCTGTAACGGTGACCTGAAGACGATCGCTGATCATGTCAACAACGAGCGCCCCTTGCAGGGGAGCCTCGGCTTCTTGGCAGACCACGTACCTCTCGGTACTGCCGGTTGTATCAAGGCGTGCGAACCTGGTATGTCTGGTGATCGCATCTTCGTCGCTAGCGGCTCGTCTTGGCTGGAGGACGATCCACATTGGATGGTTGAGCAGCACATTGCCCAGGGAAACGCGCTGACGGTGTTCTGCGAGCAAGACACGGCCGGGGCGGCATCCGAGCCGGATGGACACTTCAGTGCAGCCGGCCTTTACTGCTGCGATCGATCGGTTCTGGATCTGATTCCTCCGAGGGGATACTTCGACCTGAAAGGGCAGCTGGTGCCGGCACTTGGGCGGGCGGGCTTGCGGGTCGGAGCCGTCACCCTGCCGCGCCAGACCCGCAATATTGTGGACTGGTCATCCTATTTGCACGCGATTACGCGTGCCTTGTCCGACCCGCATCTCGTGGATCGCGGGTACCGGGAACTTGCCCCAAACATCTGGGCAGGCGAGGATGTCGAGATCTCGTCGCGTGCACGAGTGGTGGGTCCAGCGTTTCTCGGGCACGGCTGCAGGGTGGCAGATGACGCTGTGGTAATGGGGCCCGTGGTTCTTGGGGACGGGTCGTGGGTCGGACCTTGTTGTTGGCTGAAGTGCGTGGTTGCCCCAAGCGATATGGAATTCTCCGCTGGCACGGTGGTAGCCGACCAGTTGCTCTTGCCAGATAGCGGCGGGGCACGTGAGGCTTGTCTGGCGGGCATCGCAGCATGTTCGCATGAACAGCCTGACGGACATCATGAGGAATCCGGCTTGAAGGTCACGGCCAGGACCCCGCAATGCGGTGAATCGCAACCCGGCAGACTCGCGCGCATGTGCACGACTGGCGTGCTGCTGGGCGCGCTCCTTGTCTGGGCTTTCTGGTACACCGTCGCGGATCTGTGGCACATCTGGCAAAGCAATGCCGACTACAGCGCGGGCCAACTTGTACTCCCAGCGGCAGCCTACATGGTCGTGATGCGCCGTCGTGCTCTCAGTGAATTGAGGCTCGGGCTTGCCCCGCTGGGGCTCGGCATTTTTGCCCTCGGGCTGGCTAGCAACGTTGTGGGCAGCTACTACCTGTTCTCATTCCTGGAAAACCTTGGCTTGGTGCTCTGCGCGAATGGACTTGTAATGAGTCTTCTCGGTTGGGCAGGTTACAGGCGAATCTGGTATGCTATGCTGTTCCTGTTCCTGATGATTCCGTTGCCCCACCGTTTGCACGACGCCATCATGTTGCCGCTCCAGGGGCTAGGCGCACGCCTTTCGGCAGACGTTCTCGACATTATCGGTGTGGCAACTGTGCGGTACGGGCACGTCCTGGATGTAGGTGGACACCAAGTTGCGGTGGCCGAGGCTTGCAACGGCCTTCGAATGGCCCTCGCGTTCGTAGTTGTGGCTGCCTTCCTCGCCTGTGTGATGCAGCGGCCACGGTGGCAGAAGGTCATCGTCGTGCTGTCCAGCGTGCCGATCGCTCTGGGATGCAACGTTGTCCGAATTGTGGTTTCAGCATGCTTGTACAACGCCGGGCATGAAAGGCTGGCGCAAGGAATGTTCCACGATCTAGCCGGTGTACTCATGATGCCGTTCGCAGTGGGGTTGGTGCTTCTGGAGGTTTGGGTTCTCTCGAAGTTGGTGATCGATGAGGATGTGGCCGTGTGACCACAGGAGGCGCACGGTGTTGTCGGAGACCTGACGCTGTCAGATACTTGCCGTGAGTGTGGATAGAACGACTACAAAGGTACTTGGAGCGACAGTCCTTTTGCTCCTGGGGGCCGGTACGGCCCATCGCTGGGCTCATAGCTCCCGCGCGGTTGCTGCATCCACCTACCGACCGCCGGTGGTTGCCCTGTCAGAGATCCCGTCGCGGCTCGGCCCGTTCTCGCTTGTGCAGGAGCTTCCTCTCGGCGCGGAAACGCTCCAGGTGGCCGGTGTCGACTGCTACCTTCATCGTTCGTATGCCGCTTCGGCAAGCGACCCGCCGGTATCGCTTTACGTGGGATACTGGGGATATCAAAACACAGGGATGGGACACGGCCCGGACGTGTGCTTCCCCGCAACGGGCTGGGAGGCCACTGGGTTAGCCGAGCAGCATGACGCGCAATTGCGGCAACCTGACGGAAACGTCATGGAGGCGACGTACGCGGTCCACCACTTTACACGTAGCGGACCGGAGGGTGTTGCCCGAGTGGCTGTTGGCTTCGCGGCGGCGTTTGACCGGCGATTCCGCGCCTTGTCCAGAGGGGTATTCCTACATCGTCCTGCTGACCCTAGAGACGCGGGCTTTCTGGCCCATGTCATCGTAACGACGAACGTCCGCGCGAATCGCTGGCAGGCTGCTGATGCTCGCGTCGCAGCCCTCCTGGAGCAAGTACTGCCGCACGTATCTCAGTGTCTGTTCGGTGGGGACAAACTATCCGGCGAGCACACTATCGAAGAGGACCAAGGAGGCGTATGACAGACCGAACGGATATTGTTGTGTCCCGTCCTGCACAGCCGGTTGAGCCGACAGTGTTCGACCATGAGGTCGAACCTGTCTCGCTGGCGACCGTCTTGCGACGGCGCTGGCTGGCGATGATTCTGGTCAGTTTGATCGTGGGTGCGGCATCGTGTTCGGCCGTGTGGTTTCTCATCCTTCCCAAATACAAGGTGCGAGCCACAGCTCAGGTGGCACGAGTCGTACGGCCCATTCTCTTTACTGACTTGGACACCGACATCTCGCGGCGCTATCGGGAGTACATCGCGACCGAGGCGCAAGTGATCGTGAGTCCGGCCGTCATCAATGCCACACTGAACGCACCGGAAGTGCGCTTTTTACCGTCTGTCGTGCGTTTTGAAAAACCGGCGTCCGACATCCGATCAAGTTTGAAAGTGGAGCAGGTGAAAAACACGCAACTGCTCGAGATTTCCATGACCGGCATGCACGCAGACGACATGACCGTGATCGTCAACACACTCCTGAAAACCTACCTCCGCCTGAGCGAGGATCGGAAACGAGAGTGGGACGAGAAGATCCTCAGCTCACTGCGAAGGGAAGAGACTGACCTGACAGCGAAGGTGCTGGTGAAGAGCCGTGAGTTGCGAGACCGCGCAGCCCAATATGGCGTGCAGGCGGTCGGAGAATCCGGGACCACTGTCGACGGATCGGCTGCCGAACTCCACCAGCTACTGACCGAAGCTATTAAGAACCGCGCGTTCGCGATGGCAAAGCTCGAGGCGCTGGACTCGGATGACATGAGCGCCGGCGAAATCCCAGATGATCCTATGGGTTTCGAAGAATATTTGCAGGCTGACCCGGAACTTCTTGGTCTCAAGGAGCAGATCAGGCAGCGAGAACTTGCGGTCTTCGATGACAATCGTCTTGGCCGCGGACCGGCACATCCGAACGTAGCTGGTCGAGCCGTACAGATCACCTCATTGCGAGAGGCGGTTTCCCACCGAGAAGCGGCTCTCCTCGAGTTGCACAAAACCTCGTTGCGGCGCCGCCTGGAGGCCGAACGGCTCGAGGCTGAAATCGCCACGAAAGTCCACCAGGAGCAGCTCGATAAGCTGAACCAGCGGCAATCCGAGATTGCCCGTCAGCTCTTTCTGCTTGAAGACATGCGCCACGAGCGCGAGCGGCTGGAGCAATCGCTGGCACAGATTCGCCAGAAGATCTGGACCGTCACAATCGAACAGAACCGCGAAGCGCGCGTCACGATCGATTCGCTCGCCAGTGCACCGGACGAGCCGAACGTGGACAAACGGCTCAAGTACTCAGCAGCGGCGGGTCTGATGAGTCTGGTGATCGGAGCCGGTTTCGCCCTGGTCCGTGACCGGCTGGACAACAGAATTCGCGAGCCTGGGGAAATCACTGCCCGCCTGGGCATGCCGCTATTGGGCAGCCTCGAGCGCTTCCCCAGGGCCAACGGGATCGGCTTGGCGAGCGGCGAGCGCATATTGGAACCGATGCGCGGAATCTCGACCGCGTTGCTCGCGTCGCCGCGAGCCGGTTCAGCACGCAGTCGGTTGATCACAAGCCCCACAGCGGGAGGGGGTAAGTCCTCGCTCGCCATGAATCTCGCTAAGACACTTGCAGCCACGGGGCGGCAAGTCCTCCTGGTGGATGGAGACAACATCGGACAAGCCGTCACTCGGGCTTTCGATATGGCGAAGCAGCCGGGCTTCAAGGAGTTACTCGAAGGGTCGTGCCCGCCTGAACAGGCGGTGCATCCATGCGAGGTGAACGATCTTAGGATTCTGCCGGCCGGTCAACGAAGCGAACGGTTCGGAGAGTTGCTGAGCGGACGCCGTGCCCAAGAGGCGATCCGTTCGCTGTTCGCGACTTACGACGAAGTCATCGTCGATTCACCGCCCGTGCTTGCGAGCAGCAACGCGGTGGTCCTGGCGACGTTGGTTGATGAAGTTGTTCTGGTAGTGCGCGCGGCCAAGAACACGGAAAAGGAAGTGGAGGCGGCGCGCCAGTGTTTGGCGACGGTCGGGGATAAGCTTGTCGGGGTGATTCTCAACGCCGTCAGTCCGAAGAAGGCACGCTACGGCTACGGTTACACTTATTCCTGACGGTT
>JAUXGE010000403.1 GCA_030622435.1 Planctomycetota bacterium | reverse complement strand
GGGCACCTGCAACACACTGGTATGCGTCAAGGGTGAAGGAGTCGTCCTGAACGAACCGTCGGTCGTGGCCGTCCGTCGAGGCACCAACAAGGTTCTGCGCAACGGCAACGCCGTGGGGCAGGTGGCCAAGGAGATGCTCGGCCGGACACCCGGCTCGATCACGGCGATCCGGCCCCTGAAAGACGGTGTAATCGCCGACTTCGACATCACCGAGGCCATGCTCGGGTACTTCATCAGGAAAGTCCACGGGCGCAGCCGGTTCGTGAAACCTCGCGTCGTCGTGGCAGTCCCTTCGGGTATCACGGCCGTCGAGAAGCGTGCAGTCTACAACTCCGCTGAGCGTGCCGGTGCCCGCCGCGTCTATCTAGTGGAAGAGCCCATGGCCGCCGGCATCGGCGCGGGACTCCCCATCGGCGAGGCTACGGCTTCGATGATCGTCGATATCGGCGGCGGAACGACCGAGGTCGCGGTCATGGCACTCGCGGACATCGCGGTGGTCAACAGCATTCGAGTGGCGGGCGATGAGATGGACTCGTCCATCATCGCGCACATGCGCCGCCAGCACGACCTCATGATAGGCCAGCAGACAGCCGAGCGCGTCAAGATCGAAATCGGCTCCGCCGTCGAACTGGAGGAGGAGCTGGAACGGGAGGTCCGGGGTCGGGACGTGGTAACGGGCCTGCCCCGCCGTTGCGTGGTCACCAGCAACGAAATCCGTGACGCACTCGCCGAGCCCGTGACTCAGATAATCGAATGCGTCACGCACACTCTCGAGTGCGTGGAGCCTGAGCTGGCCGCGGATCTGGTCGAAAACGGAATCCATCTTGCGGGCGGCGGCGCGTTGCTGCGTGGTGTTGCAGAGAGGATCGCCGAGGGAACCGGTTTCCTTCAGGTAACGCTCGTCGACGATCCGCTCAGTTGCGTCGCACGGGGCACCAGCGTGTACCTCGAGAATCTCGCCGCCTGGAAGGACACGATGGAGTCAGACGCCGACGATTACCACTAAAAAGCGGCGAATTCCGGATTGCGAACGACAGGCGCTGAGGTCTTGCAACCAACGGTGTAATTCCAAGGAGAGCATGCAGGACTCTTAGTTCACACCGCTGTTGTGACGCGGCAGTTCGTCGCCAGCACCTTGTAATCCAGGATTTCACCGACGCACGTTTCCATGCGTTTACACCAGGCTCGCAGATCAACTCGAAAAACCTACCTGGTCGTTCTCCTTGTCGCTTCGATCGTGATAGTCGTGATTCCCAGCGCTTTGAGTGGGAAGCTCATCAGCCTTGTCCAGATTCTCATCCCCTTCCAGCATGGCGCTGCGATCGCCGGGGACGCCATCGACGGGGCGCTCGACCGCGAGGGCCGACCCGTATCACGAGAGACTTACGACACACTGCAACGAGACAAGGCCACCCTCGAACATCGGGTCGCCGCATTGGCCATGCGCGTTGCGGAACTCGAACGCGAGGTGGACATCCTGACAGCCACGCGTTTGTGGAACACCGAAGGTGGCGGCATCGGCACCCTGGGGAAACTGATCCCCGCCGAAATCATCACCGGAGACCTGCTGCCGTGGCGGTCATCGCGGTTGGTCAACGCCGGCACATTGCGAGGAGTCGATCGCGGATCGCCCGTCACGTCTTGTGAGTTCACCATCGATGAGGGCGAAGCCGGAGGAGTGAGCGACGGCATGGCCGTCCTGCTGGGCGAGGTATTTATCGGCTATGTGGAGCAGGCCGGGACACATGCGGCCAGGGTGAGGCTGCTGAGCGATGTCGGCATGGAGAGCAAGGTGCGAATAGGCCGACTCACGGACGATGGATTCGCATCCTTGGACTCGTACTTCTGGTTGACCGGTCGCGGCGGCAGTATCATGGAGATACGGGACGCCAAGAAGCGCGACGTCGATGCCGGACTCATCGGGGTCGGTGACTTCGTTCTTTCAGACCCGTCCACCGGCGCGCTGCCGACCGCGATGACGATCGGGAAGATATCGGCCGTCGAATCCGACCGCGACAACCCTCTGCATTCCATCCTGACGATCGAAAGCGCCGTCGACGTATCGACCCTACGGCGCGTTTACGTGTACGCACACGAGCCGGAGACGGCGGGCAGTGCTGATCCCACGACACCCTGATCAACCTCAGTCCCCAGCGCGAAAAGCCGATCGGTGCCATCGTGGTTCGAGTGGCATAGGCAATTGCGCACACCTGGATGGACACCGGGGTGTCGCACTGGCATCCCTCCAGTGAATCCTTAGAATCAGCCCTCTTGGGGACCGATGTAAGCTCCGGTGTCCAGGTACCGGCCGGTACGGGCATGGTGGCTGTTGGCACCCGCCCCGTTTCGAAGCCTCCCTGGCAGGTTGAACCACTTCGTTCGATCGGGCAGGATCATACGTATCGCCCAGGGCCACGCCGAAGCGTGATCTCGCACCGCCAGGAGAACGCGGCAATCCATGCACGGTGCGCGCCGGTCGATGGATCGCGTACGGGGATTGGAACGGAAGGGGGAACGGAGACCCTCGCTTTAACGCAAACAGTTGTAGCGCCGCCCCTTGTCGGCGGCGCCTGCGTCACCCACAAGGGGTGACGCTACATCAAGACCGAATGCCCTCTAAACGGTCTTACCTATGTCCTTGTCCTTCTTGATTGCTGGAGATAACCCCGTTTTCCACAATCCCAGCCACAAGCTTATGTAAGACCGCTTAGGTCGAAATACGATGTCCATGGATGACCGGGTCAACTTGACGCTTGATGAACGCCACCGGCGCCGGGCGGAGGTGCGGCATGTCATAGCCGTATCCATCCCCGTGGTGGTGACGACAAGCTCACGCGCGGTCATGGACATCGTTGACTACACGATGATCTCGCGACTGGGGCTGGACGAGGCTCTGGCAGCCATTCTGCCCGCGCAGATCATCATGTGGTCCTACATAATCGCCGGGCTGGGCATCGTGTCGGTCGTGAGCACGTTTGCCTCCCAGTCCCTCGGGCGCGAGCAATACCGTGACTGCAGCGCCTACGGCTGGCAATCCCTGTATCTGGCCGCGGTTTTCGGCATCGTCGGTTTGATGCTTCGCCCTACCCTGCCGCACCTGATCCACGCGTGCGGGCATGATCCTCTCGTGCAGCAAATGGAACTGGCATATGCACGGGTGGCGTTTCTCACCGTCGGGCCGACCATCGCGGCATACGGACTCGGCTGGTTCTTCGTCGGGATCCATCGACCCTGGGTTACGATGTGGACGGCCATCGAAGCCAACATCGTCAACGTGGTAGTCAGTTTCGTGCTGATCTTCGGACACCTCGGCTTCGAACCGATGGGGATTGCCGGTGCCGCCTGGGGAACGTTCGCGGCCGTTTGCTACAGGTCGATTCGGCTAATAGCGACCATGCTGACACCCTCGATGGCTCTTCACTTCCACTCACGGCATACGTGGCGGCCTTC
>JAUXGE010000240.1 GCA_030622435.1 Planctomycetota bacterium | reverse complement strand
GCGGAATGCGGATCCGATTCCCCTTATCGGGCCGCGGTCTCGCGAGCCCGACGCTGCGAGGTTCGTGCCCAAAACACGCCCGTTTCCGATAATGGAGGATCACGTCCTGGAACATCGGTGCGTGTGCTTTCCCCGCCAAGAATCACTTACTTTCAGCTGTCTTAAGGCAACAAGAACCGGGCATCGAGGTGCGCAAGGATGGCCGATAAGTTTGATTCGGAAGATACAGGATTCGCTGGAGAAAAAAGGGGAATACGGTGAGCCCATTCGGTTCATTGATATGGTGAGGACTTCGCGTCGCTTCAGGAACGAGTGCCTCGTTCCTGACTTCCTTGTCACGGACCTGTCACACGGGGCGGTTTAGAGCATAGAGGCAAGAACCTTCCTCAGTCACCCACCGAGTAAGCTCTCACTGCGCAGCGGCGTTTCTTGTGATTGGCGATCTGCGTGCGACAAAGGAACGTGGCGTTGCCAACAGGTGGCGGCGTTGTGTCCCCCCGGGTTGCCAACAAGAACATCAATCCAGAGAGCTACACGCTGTTTCTTCTTGGCACGGGGGTGGCCTGAGCGGGTGCACCACACCCGGATGCCTCTGCAACGGTGCCGGGATAGGACAGCGAGACAGGCAACGGCCCTTGAGCACGGTAGTCAGGAAATCCCTCAGGGAATACGGCAACACCGTACGATTAGACCCGGTTCGACGTCGTCCTCAGCGTAGGGTGGGGGAAGGGGGACGGTCGGAGTCTGGTGAAGATCGGTTTTCAGGCTCTAAGATGCGGGCCATGAGCCAAAGCTCCAGGAACATGAAGCCGATCGCCATGGGCATCATGGTCCAGCCTGCGAAATCGTGGAAAAAACGCTCTGCGGTCTCGCTGCTGAGCCGCAGGAACAGAATGGCCGTGATGACCAGCCGTACGAGGTTGCAGGCGATGGCGATCGGAACAGTGGACAACAGGAGTACGATCTTCTGCCATCGCGGACGCTCGATCAGATAAGCCAGAACACTCCCGACGACCACGAACGCTGTAAGCATTCGCAATCCACTGCACGCCTCGGCAACCGCCAGCGGAACTGAATCCTCGAGTAAAAGCACATGCCCTTCCCGCACGACGACGACACCGAGAAGTTCGAGCAGGAACGCGGCGCCGGCCGTCGCCTGTGTCTGCAGGGGACCTGAAACCGCGTTGTGAACCAGGCCCGGCAGCGGAACCATCAGCAGCAGAAAGACCAGAATCCAGGCAACTCGGGCGAACACGCTCCGGCCGCCCGCCAGGAGAACGACACCGGCAACCGTCAGGACCAACGAGTACCGTTCCGCCGATTCAAACACGACCAGGAGCCCGAACGCGCGCGCCGCTTGGGCAACCAGGATCAGCGCAACCCCCCACCAGCACACGCGAATCGTGCAAGCGGCCAGCGCCCGCCTATCACTCCATAGCAGGTAAGCGGCAGCCAACGGGACAAGCTGTCCCACCGAGTAGTTGTCATCACTCTGCCAGTCTTGCCACAGCAGGACGATCGTCGGCCAATAAGACCATAGCAGCGCACTTGGCAACAGGATGATCGCAGGGACCAGGCGAGCCGCGCGCAGCGGGGTTCCGGGAGTTGGAAGGATAGTCAGGGCTTCACCTGCGCTGGACATCACGTGATTCTCGAACCCACAACAGCCATATCATCCCCGGGGCTCACTGCGCCGCGGCAGAGCAGCCGGACTCAAGGTTCTCCTGCTATCTGCCCATGTTCTATGCGATCGACGGCCGCCTTCAGTAGATCACGAATCGCCGGTGCCGAATGCGACGCGAATTCGCGGACCGCATCCTCCCCGGGCGCGCCACTCGGGCCGATCGCAGCAGCCATCTGCACCTGGGCCACACAAGAGACGCTCGTATCGACTCGCCACACACGAGAACGCAGCAGCGAGACGTCGGCGCAGTATTCACCGTCGATAATGTAATAGTTCAAGACCGCCACGCGGGAGGCCCGCAAACCGGCGCGGTAGAATGTCTGCAACCCACAAGGCAGGACGCTGCCATTGGCCAGGGGTAGCTCGATGCGACGGCCTACTTCAAGAGTCCAGCCAGCCCCGGTGTAGCAGACCTCGGGACGATGAGGCATCAGATCGCGTATCCGGACGCCGGAGCCGATAAAGAGCGAGACGGCCTCTCGTTCACTCTGACGCCTGTATATACGGCTCACGTGGTCATCGGTGTCGGTGCTTCTAATGATCGAGTCATCCAAGGACACATCTTCGCCGACCCAATCGATAATCTTGATGGGCAGGGCACTCAGCGAGCCGGGAGGCAGGGACACCATGGCGTGCACGCTCGACAGTCGCGCGGCGACCAGCCGATAAGTGACACCCGACGCGGCAAGCAGCGCAATCGCCACGACCGTTCCGAGCCACGCAGTTCGAGCATCCCGGGTCGAGACAGTTCCAACCGACACATGCGGTCTCCAGGGGCCCACCCACAGACACTGAGGTGCTGGCTTGCCCGCTAAGTCCGCAGGTGACAACAGCATCGCCCGGCAAAGCCCTCGGTCAGGTACCCAGCCTAATGTGGGATGGATCCAACCGGCATATCGACGTGGTCACGGAAATAAGTGAAGGGTGGTCTTCGCTTCGCTATCAAACGTCCGATCAGCAGAGGATTCGATTAGGTCAGATAACCCCTTCCATGCATTCCAATCTCAAGCTCCTAAAACGCCGGCGATGCCGATCGTGGTCCAGAATGCCCGAATTCACGCGAAATTGGCATCGTGAGGCTGGATATCGCAAGCTTCTCTACGTCCGTCCTTCAATGTGAATTTGGGAATTCTAGGATATCTAGGATAGAGACGGGCAACCATCCAAGAGAGGGATTCGGATGCATACCCAAACGAGGCAGTGGCTCGTCCATGCGCAGATTACTCACCCGATCATTGGCCTGCTCCTGTGCGGTTCGTTGATCCTCGGTGGATGCGGCCAACTGCCCAACACGGATCGGACGGTCCTGCCTGCATCGGTGATCGAGGCCGCCAACGATGAATATACTCTTGTGGCGACACCCGATGAGGCCGACCCCGGCAAATGGATTTTCGAGGCCAAGCCCAAGCTCACGTCAGCAGTCGCTCCGGTGCGGTTTGAGTGGGACTTTGGCGACGGTTCGACCGTGGAAGGGACCGACGTGGCTCACACCTACGTCGGTCCCGGTTCCTACACCGTCACCCTGACGGCGTTCGATTCGCGGGATAACGTCGTCTTCGTTCTTGCGCTCGATATGGAAATCCCCTCGTTCAACCGAACGCCCGAAGTTGATGCTGGTGGTAACCAGACGGTCTATGCCGGGGTTCACGTGGTGCTCGATGGATCCGCCTGCACCGACGCAGACGGTGATGTCCTTTCGTTTTCTTGGGAGCAGGTATCAGGAACGCCGGTCGAACTCACGAACCACGACGAAGCGATCACGAGCTTTCTCTCACCGTTCGCTGATGAAGATGTTCGTCTGGTCTTCGTCCTCACGGTCAGCGATGGTGAACACATCGCCGAGCAGACAGCCACCGTTGATGTGCTTGGAACGATCGATCCTGCAACGTTCGATTTGGTTGCGGACGCCGGGGAAGACCAACTGGTCAATGGCAGCGGACGGGTGTCCCTGGACGGAAGCGCGTCTTCCGGTCCTGAGGAAGCCGTACTGACCTTCGAGTGGAACCAAGTCTCAGGCCCGGCGGTTAAGCTGACAGATGCGGACAAGGCCTCGGCAGGCTTCGTGGCGCCATCGAGCGCTGACTCCCGAGTTGACCTCACGTTCGAGCTACTCGTGTCCGACGGCGAAGTCGTTGATGTCGATGAGGTCACCATTACCGTGGCCGCAGCGGGCGATATCGTGCCGTTCCCTTGCGCCGTGGGTGCCGAGTGTGATGACGGTCTGTTCTGCAACGGGACTGAGACCTGCGAGTCGGGATACTGTAAGGCAGGGAGTGACCCGTGCCCTGGTCAGATGTGCGACAATCCGACTGCCGAATGCTTCCCCGAAGTGCTGTTCGTCTTGGAGAACACGGACGGGCAGCGTCCCTTGACGGTGGAGGCCTCCGCTGTCACAGTGAATGGTGAGCCGCTTCCCGATGGGGTATACACGTGGCTCATTGACTTAGTGGAGGCGGATGAAGGTCAAGTGACAAACCACGTGCTCACGAGTGGAGGCGCGCACTCCATAGCACTAGCGTTCACGCTTCTCGGCAGTACTGTCACGATCTCTTGTCGAACCCTCGACACCGGCACCGTGGCGGCGAAGGCGTACGTGTGGCCTTTGATCTCGGGTACGGTTCGTGACGAGTCGGGGCTGGGGATCTCGGGCGTAACCGTCTCGGCCAACGCAGACGGCACCACGACCGTTACCGCTCCGAACGGCGAGTTCGCACTCCATGTCCCCTTCGACTGGTCGGGGACGGTTACGGCACAGCACGCATCCTACGAGGTGACGCCGTCGAGCCTTGCGTTCAACGAGGTACGCGAGGATCTCACTGATCAGCATTTCACGGGAACCTCGCAGGGCATCGAGCCACCGCCACCCCCTCCACCGCCCCCTCCACCCGAATGCACGGAAAGCGCCGACTGCAGCGACGGGCTGTTCTGCAACGGTGCGGAGGCTTGTGTCGATGCCACGTGCGTGGGCGGCAGCGAACCTTGTCCGGGCCAATCGTGTAATGAGGATACAGACTCCTGCTACGTGGGCTGTGTCGTGGATGCGGACTGCAGCGACGGTGTGTTCTGCAACGGGGTCGAGATGTGCTCCGGCGGAACGTGCACCGTTGGCGGCGACCCGTGCCCGGGCGAGTTCTGCGACGAAAGCGGCGATGCATGTGTCGAATGTCTGGCTCATGTCGATTGCGACGACGGGCTGTTTTGCAGCGGTTTTGAAACCTGCCTCGGTGGCGCATGTCAGGCCGGTGTCAATCCATGCCCCGGCAACGAGTGTGATGAGACGGCCGACGCGTGCGTCGAGTGTCTCGACGATGCACACTGCGATGACGGCTCATTCTGCAACGGTATCGAGGCGTGTGCGGGCGGATCATGCGGCACTGGCTCCGAGCCGTGTCCCGGTCAACTCTGCGACGAGAGCGGTGATGCGTGCGTTGATTGTCTGGTCGACGCGGACTGCGGCGACGGGCTCTTCTGCGATGGAGCCGAGGTTTGCAACGGTGGCTCTTGCGTCTCCGGGAGCAACCCCTGCCCGGGCTTGAGTTGCAATGAGACGCTGGATGCCTGTGTGGGCTGTTCCCTGGATGCGGAGTGCAACGACGGCCTGTTCTGCGACGGCGCGGAAACGTGCGCTGGGGGTACGTGCCAGGACGGAGCCGATCCGTGTCCGGGACAGCAATGCGATGAGGCGAACGATGAGTGCGTCGATTGCCTCGCCGACTCGCACTGCGACGACGACGTTTTCTGCAACGGCCCCGAAGTCTGTATCGGTGGATCGTGCCAGGCGGGAAGCGATCCCTGTGCCGGACGGTTCTGTGACGAGAGTGCGGATGCGTGTGTGGATTGCCTTGAAAACGCTCATTGCGCTGACGGCGCCTTCTGCACCGGCTTTGAGACTTGCCTCGGTGGATCGTGCCAGGTGGGGCTCGATCCATGCCCCGGTCAACTCTGCGATGAGAGTGGCGATCGGTGTGTCGAATGCCTGATAGATACGGACTGTGACGACGAAGCGTTCTGCACCGGGATGGAACAGTGCACGGACGGAACGTGCGATGCGGGCACTGATCCTTGTCCCGGCCAATACTGCGATGAGTTCGCCGACGCGTGCGCCGATTGCCTGAGCGACGTGCACTGCGACGATGGCGTTTTCTGCAACGGTGCGGAAGTGTGCTTAGGCGGCACATGCCTCGTAGGCGCGGTTCCGTGTCCGGGACAATACTGCAACGAGGTGAACGATGCCTGTGTCGACTGCCTTATAAACGCCCACTGCGATGACGGTGCCTTCTGCACGGGCGTCGAAACGTGCAGCGGCGGAACGTGCCAGAGCGGCAGCGATCCTTGCCCGGCCCAGGTGTGTGAAGAGGTCACTGATACGTGTGTCGCCTGTGCCCAGAGTGCCGTGTTGTGGCAGAACTTCCCCTTCGAGTCTCAGGGCGGGCTGTTCACCGCAGAGTTCGACGCGATCCCGAACGGAGCAGGCATAGACGCCCTGACAACCCTGTCCCTGGGGGAAGCAGCGGCGTTTTCGGATCTGGCCATCGGCGTGCGATTCAACCTCGTGGACGTGATCGATGTTCGTAACGGCGGCTCATACGGTGCGGACACCGTGCTTACTTACGCGCCGGACACCAGCTATCACGTCCGGATGATCGTAAACGTTCCGTCCCACACTTACAGTGTCTTCGTTACGCCTCGAGGTGGGTCCGAGGTGACGTTGGCTGCCGACTTCGCATTCCGCACGGAACAGAGCAGCGTGGCGAGTCTCGATCACTGGGCGGTTCAGGCCGATACGGGAACGCACCTCGTGTGCAACTTCACGGCTACGCTCGGTCCGAATCTGCCGCCCGAGGTTCTTGGAGACAAGTACACGGTCGAGCCTGACGGAACACTCAACGTGGCGGCCCCGGGTGTGTTGAGCAACGATCGCGACCCGGAGGGTAGCTCGCTGGAAGCCATCCTTGTCGGCGACGTGTCGAATGGCACGCTGACGCTGCAGGCGGACGGCTCCTTCACATATGTACCGGCCCCCGGTTTCTTGGGGACGGACGGTTTCACGTACCGCGCTGACGACGGCGAGGATCAAAGCGGTGTTGCTTCTGTGACGATCACGGTCGGCACGCTGTCGTGGACGCCGCCCATAGGCATTCCGGCGCCGGACTTCGGTATAGAAGAAACGCACGAGATGTATGCCGGTGCCCACTTTGCTGCAGGCGGATTCGATTATCGTGACGCCGGCAACGGCCCGTACACTCACTACGTTGACAACACAGCTTCGGGCAGCTCGGATTCCGGAAACCCGTACGGCACACCAGCGCAGCCGCGGCGGACCATCCCGGTTAACCTCCCGTCCGGCAGTGTCGTCGAGGTTCACGGCGGTCCGTATACCTATTCGAACCCGATTCGTATCTCTGGTGTCGGCAATGCGGTGCAACCGATTTTCGTCCGTGGCGGCGACCCGAGTAATCGTCCCGTGTTCCCGGGACCGTCGGTGGTTGCCGAGGGGAGCTATATCATCATCGAGAACCTGGACCTCGACGGATCCAGCGCGTCCTTCTCGGTGACGGCGACGGTTGGCTCGACCAATCACCACATCTCTTTCCGTCATTCGGAGATCCGGAACACGACGTCGGCGTCGGCTGTCGCGACGGTCGGGTACATCAACAGCCCCGACGACCTGGTCCACCACATCGTCATC
>JAUXGE010000120.1 GCA_030622435.1 Planctomycetota bacterium | reverse complement strand
GTGACGCGTCTGTGGGAGGAGACCAAGCAGCGGATCTTCGAGAGCCCCGGCGTGATCAAGTTCTTCATCCCCGAGCGGTTGCGTGAAATGCGGGTTCGGATTCCGCTCGATCCGGAACAAGCCCGTATCGACGAGGCGTTGCGGCTACAGAAGAAGGATTTCGATGAAGCCGCCATCCGCCGGCCAGAGAAGAAGGTGCCCGTCGGCTGGGACTACGATTAGGACCAGTCGACACGATGGACCCAGGGCCTCCTGCTCGGGCGGTGCTCGGCCCTGCAGCGTGAGAGATGTCGATGGCTGAGACAGCGGCGCCCGTAGTACAGACCGCGGGGCTGGTTAAGATCTTCAAGGACTTCTGGCGCCGACCCCGTGTCGAGGCCGTCAAGGATCTCAACCTGAGGATCAGCCCCGGGGAGGTGTTCGGGCTGCTCGGTCCCAACGGTTCGGGAAAGACCACGACCATCAAAATGCTGCTCGGGTTGTTGTACCCGACACGTGGTCGCATTTCCGTGTTCGGCCGACCTCCGAGCGACGTCTCGGTCAAGGCACGTATCGGTTTTCTGCCGGAAGAGTCGTATCTTTATCGATTCCTCGTTGCACACGAGACGCTGGACTACTACGGTCGACTCTTCCGCTTGCCGGCGCGCGTACGTGCGGAACGCACCGAACGGCTGCTCGACATGGTGGGGTTGCGGCAAGAGGCGAAACGTCCCATTGGTGAGTACAGCAAGGGCATGGCCCGTCGCATCGGACTGGCGCAGGCGCTCATCAACGATCCGGAACTTCTTATTCTCGACGAGCCGACGTCGGGGCTCGACCCGATCGGCGCGCGCCAGATGAAGGATGTGATCCGAGAGTTGGGGCGCAAGGGCAAGACGATTCTGTTGTCGAGCCACATCCTGGCAGACGTCGAGGACGTCTGCGATCGTGTCACGATTCTCTACGGGGGGCAGCAGCGCGCCGCCGGCGACATCAGCGAGTTGCTGCGCAAGACCGACGCGACAGTGATCACCACGCCTGCCTTGTCGGAGCAGACGATCGAGAAGGTGCGCGATCTGATCCTGCGACTGGAGCAGAAGGACATTCTCGACGTGTCCAATCCGCGGGTGCGTCTCGAGGACTTCTTCCTGCGGATCGTTCACGAGGCGCAGGTGGCCAACATCCGCACGTCGGGTGTCCGGAAGCTCGGCGAGATTCCGGACTTCCTGCAGAAGCCGACCGAGTCCACGATGGAGACGATCATCGAGTCACTGGTCGGCGCTGCGACGCGGAAAATCGAGCCCCTGCCGGTACAGGAGCCTTTGCCCGGACCTCGCAAGGCCGAACCGACGCGCGAAGTGATCGATGGATTGCTCAAGACGCCTGCGGACAATGATGAAGTCAAGACTGAGGCTGCGACGGACTCCTCCGAGCCCGCCCGGTTCGAGCAGCCGCGACGTCCGAGCGGTATCGACAGCGGCGTGATCGACGACTTGCTGCATCGAGCGGACGATGAGACCGGGGATAAGGGCGAGAGCACGTCGTGAGCACGACCTGGACCATCGCGCGTCACATGATCGCCGAGGGCATTCGGATGAAGCTCGCCCTCGTGTTCCTAGTGCTGCTCGGGATGGTCGTGCTCGGTCTGCCGTTCTCGATCTCGGGTGACAGTTCGTTGACAGGTGCCGTGCAGAGCTTCATGTCGTACGGACTGAGCGCTACCGGCCTGCTCCTGGCCCTGCTCACTGTTTTCCTGTCACGGTCGGTGGCCGACGAGCTTGTGCAACGGCAGATCTACCTGGTAATGACAAAGCCTGTCGCTCGCTGGCAGTACATTCTCGGCAAGTGGTTGGGTGTGACGCTGCTCAATGCTTCTTTCCTCGTTTGTTCCGGCCTGACGATCTACGTCATGGTGCATTATATCAAGGCCACGCATCCGCCTATCGACGACCGGTACGACGAGGCGGAGTTGAACAATGAGGTGCTGGTGTCGCGGCATGCGCTGAACTGTGTGTTACCCGACTTCGCGTCGCCGGCCAAGCTCGAATTCCAACGCAACATCGAGCAGGGGTTGTATGATAACATGCCGGGTTTCGATCCGGTGGTCGAGAAGGTGCGACTGGCGAAGAAATACGAGGCATACTGGCGTGTTGTCGGACCGGCGGAAATGCGCGTGTTCGAGTTTAGAAACGTTCTGTGTGATCGATCGCCCGACAAAGTCGTGCATATCCGCTACAAGGCCGACGTTTCGGAGTTTCCACGTGATGAGATCTTTCGCTGCCTATGGCGCGTCGGTGATCCGTCAAAGGGCACGCCGGTTTCGAACATTCCGGTGCGGCACGTCATCCGCCGGTTTCACTCCATACCCGTTCCGGCTGACAGGGTCGCGCCCGACCACACGCTGACGGCCTACTTCTATAACAGTAATCCTTACCGGGGAGAGCCGCAGTTCGACAACATCATCGACTTCCGCAAAGCCAACGAGGTTCAGGTTCTTTTTGTCGTCGGTTCGTTCGAATGGAACCTGGTGCGGCTGCTGATCCTGATGCAGTGCAAACTGATGTTCCTGGCGGCCGTTGCGTTCTTGATGACGACGGCCTTTTCCTTCCCGGTGGCGTGTCTTGCGTCGTTTACGGTGTACGTTCTGGCCGGCATGCGGTCGTTCATCGAGTCATCGCTCGACTGGTCCTCGGATGATTACTCGATGATGTTCACGTCGGTGACGGAGTTTCTCCTGCACAGCATCATGTATCTGTTCCATATGTTGCAGTGGGTCATTCCCGATTTCGCGAAGTACGACGCCGTGGAGACGTTCGTGAACGGGCGAAACGTGAGTCTTGTATGGGTACTTCAGGCCGTGCTCTGGCTGGTGGTCGTCAAGACGGTCATCGTGCTGGGTGCGGCGATTCTGTTGTTCCACCGTCGGGAGGTCGCTGAGATCTCCGTCTGATGCAAGGAAGACCTGATCGAAGAGGGTCGAGCCGACGATGTCGCAAATTCTGAACACGAGGATGCCGGAGCACCTGATCGCCCGGCGGGCAGCCATGCGGCGGGAAACGACGATTCAAATCGTCGCCATCTCGCTCGCCGTGGTGTCCTTGGTCCTTGCGGGATTCCTCATCGGGCCGGTTAACAGGATTCGCCAGGAACGCCAGTTGGTGATCGATCCGGATACGATCAAGGGGCTGCCCCCGAACCTCGCGCTGATCGGCAAGCTCGGGACGTTTCGGGCGCTGGTGATCGACTGGGCATCCATCCGTGCGGAGCGGCTCAAGGACGAGGGGAAAACTTACGAGGCGTTGCAGCTCCACGAGACAGTGTGCGCCTTGGCGCCGCGGTTTCCGACGGTCTGGGTGAACGCCGCGTGGAACATGGCCTACAACATCTCAGTGATGCAATACTCGCCCGAGGCGCGGTGGCAGTGGGTCAGGAACGGGATCGAGATACTCCGAGACCAGGGGATCCAGTACAACCCCAAGGCCGTAGCGCTATACAAGGAGCTCGCCTACATCTACTGGCACAAGATCGGCGATTTCCTGGATGACGATCACCTCAACTACAAGCGGGCGCTGGCGGTGCAGATGGAGCGCGTACTCGGTGCTCCACCGATAGCCCTGACCGACGAGGATTACTTCGACTGGTTTCGCAAGATCGTCAACGCCCCGCGCGACCTGGACGAGATGCGCCGTAGCGACTCGCAGGTCAACGACCTGATCACCCGGTTGGGGCTCGTCGATCTCTACCCCGACGAATCCGTTCTCGAGTTCGTCGCGCGTTATCTTCGTCCGGGATTCCGCGTTGCCGGTTTGATAAAGGGCGGCGTGAAGCATGACGTACTGACGCAACGCCGTCTGGAGTTGTTGACGGATCCGGATATCGCAGAGCCGGTCGACCGTCTACTCGCAGCCGTTCGCTCGCAGGTGCTTCGTGAGCGGTACAAGTTCGACCTCGACTTCATGCTGTCATTGATGGTCGATAACTTCGGTCCGCTCGACTGGCGCAACGCTTTCGCACACACTCTATACTGGTCCAGTCGCGGCGATGAGTTGAGCCGTGGGCACCAGAATCTCAGCGTTTTCGATCAGCGCAACAACGCCCGGTTCATTGTCTATTCCCTGCAGAACCTGGTTCTGAAGGGGAGGATCACTCTGTGGCCCGATTGGGATGACACTTTTTCCTCGTACATCGAGTTAACGCCTGACACGCGCTACATTTCCTACCTGTATGACACGTACATGCGCCTGGGGAAGGAGCACTTCGGGGATGATCCCAAGTACAGGGAGGGTACGCCGGGGCCCGTGTACATGACAGGGTTTGTCTCGAACATGCAGAACTGGATCGAGCTGCTGTATCTGGAAGGCGGCGAAAGGAACGTGGCGCTCGCCGAAGAGTATTATGCGTGGCTTCGCGATAACAATCCGCATCCCGACGGCACCACGCAACGGCAGTATGTCGGCACCCTGGATGAGTTCGTGATCGAGGGGGCTCTGGCAAGGCTGGGGACGTACAAGGCGGCCGGCAGCTTCATTCGCAGCCTCATTCAGCGCGGTTTAAAGCAGTTTGCGCTGGGGGTTGTGAGAGGGGGCATTACATCGCTGCGACGGGCGCGCCATTCCTACGATTACTGGATGGTCGACACGAAAGGGGATTACAATGAGCGTCGCAAGATGCAGCCGTTCGTGATCATCCTGCGCGATGAGGTCGAGTCTTACATGCAAAACCAGCGGTACGCACCGTTATACAAAGCCATGCTCTGGAGGAACCTGCTGCGTAACAGTCCCGAGGTGAATCAGTTGGCCTACGATCACATGCTGCCTTACTTCGAAAGATTATGCGAAGTGCAGGATCCGCCGTGGGACGTCAATGTCGCTTTCGAGGAGCCGCCGGCGATGGAGGAGTTTCGCAAACGCGAGATCCAATACCGCGGTGCCCCGAGACAGGAGGGGGTGGACGCCGGGGAGAAGTACAGGGATTGAATCGCCCAGTATGCGCTGCACCCGGCGGAGCTGAATCTCTCGACAGGGCGCGCCGTCGGACTTTCACGTGAGAGGCACAGATCGAATGAGGGTGTGCACCAAGTGTTCTTTGCGTCCGATCATCTCCGAGGTGTTGCCGCACGAACGAGTAATGCCAGGCGCTGGCAAATGAAATCGCGAAAGATTTCGACCGTTAGACCTTGCAGTCGCAGCATGGGACCGCTGATCAACTCCCATTGCACATCCGGACTTTGGCGGGTTTCGTGAAAGGCTACGGCCTCGGATGTCACCGTGCCCAGGAGCTGCGTGCGAAGCCCATTTAGCGCGAACTCGAAACGGAACTCGCGCCCACCCTGCAGGAAGTCGGAGGCGTCCATGTGCATCGAGATGCCGGTCTGGGAGTATTTCTCGACCAACTCGATGAAGACGGGGATGAACTCGTTGATCGTCTGTTCGCGTAGGAGCACGGTGAGATCGGGCTTGGGCTTCTTCTCGTGTTCGACCTCTTTCAGTCGTTGCTGGTAGGTGCCCAGCAGCGAGTCCAACTCCTCCTCCGGGGTCAGAGGTGCGGGTTTCGCAGGCGGGCGCGTCTTTTGGACGAGTTCCCGATAACTGGATGGCATGTGAGGTTTTGTCAAGAGGCGACATCCACGGCCAATGAGGACTGCACCAAAGGGCACCACGGTCTACGGGGCGCCAACAGATCTCTCGATACGTAAGTGTACGATCCTCCGCAACGACAATGTCGGTGCAACAGTCAAAACGCTTGAGCACGGACATCTAGTCAAGTGGGGGGACGGCATGAGACGATTCATAGGCTGTGATCGCGCCGCGGCGCGCGGGCGTCCGATAGAACGGCGCCGGCTGACCTGCGGCGCAGGTTTTGACACTCACAAGGGCTGCCACTACTATTTGGTGCCCCTCTGGTGCATCGGTCCTGCATGGCCCGTGTACGACCCAGGCGGACCACGGCGTTTTCCTGCTACGGTCCGGTAGGTTCCCACGGACGAGCGTGGTTCCGGTCATCTCCGCTTTGGGAGCGACCAACGTGCCGACACTGTATGTATTACAGGGCCCTGACAAGGGTCGTACGTATCAAACGCCTGACGAATCTGCCGTTATAGGCCGCTCTTCAGATCAGATCCAACTTACGGATGACAGCACGTCAAGGTGGCACGCGGAAATTCGTCCCTCGAACGGATCCTGGTTGCTGGTCGATCTGAACAGCTCCAACGGCACGTACCTCAACGGCCAGCGAATCGTCAGACCGGAGGAGCTCAAGCATGGTGATCAGATCAAGATTGGCGGTACCCTGCTCGTGTTCAGCGGGCAGGAGCATGTCGAAAGCTTCAGTGGGGCTCAAACGATACAGGATCTGGTGGATCTGGATCTGAGCACGCCCACAGGCGGCTCGTCGATCCTCTCGACGGTTGATGCGTCGGAGGAGAGCGTTATCCTCCAACCGCCGGAGACGGCCGACGCCGTTGCCGCCTGGAATGTGGTGTATCAGATCGCCGAGACGATCGGGACCATCGATTCCGTCGATGGATTCCTGTCCCGAGTCGCAGACATCATCTTCGATCATCTGATCGTGGATCACCTCGTCGTGTTGTTGTATAGCGCCGAGACGGACGAGATCACGCCGCAACTCGTCCGTTATCGGAGCGGGCAGCGAAAGCAGCGGCCCAAGATCATTACTTCACAGACAATCATCAACCACGTCCTCGAAACGAAGGGAGGGGTCTTGTGTGCCAACGCCATGACCGATGACCGCTTCGCTGGCGACAACATGCAGGACAGCATCCATCGGCTCGGGCTGCGAAGCGTGATCTGTGTACCTGTCATTGCGCAAGGCGGGATCCGCGGCATTCTGCATCTGGATTGCTCGATGTCCCGCCACACTTACACTCAGGAGCAACTGCGGCTGGCCGTGGCCATCGGACGACTCGTGGGGATGGATATCGAGAACATACGCTTGCTCGAATCACGTGTGCGAACCGAGCGTCTCGCCGCTGCCGGCGAGACGGTGGCGTATCTGTCCCATTACATCCGTAACATCCTACAGGGGATGCAGGGCGGAGCCGACGTCGTCGAGCACGGGCTGAAGGTCGATTCCCTGGAGACGACCAGGTCGGGATGGACGCTCATTAGAAACAACCTCGAGCGGATTCTTATCCTCACGATGAACATGCTGACGTTCAGTAAGGAACGTGAGCCCCGGTTCGAAATGATTCAACTCAGGGGAGTCATCGAGGATGTCGTGGCGCTTGCGCAACAGCGCGCGGATGACAAGTCCACCATGATCCTCGTGGATGCAGAGGACATTCCACCCGTTCCCACCGATCCCGACGGAGTCCATCAGATCCTCAACAACATTCTCCTCAACGCCATCGAGGCGGCCCCGAAGGAGGGCGGCCGCGTTAACATTACGGCGACTTTTCACGCAGAAGAGGGGGAAGCCGTCATCTCGATCGGAGACAACGGGCAAGGCATCGAGCCGGTGATGCGCGACAAGATCTTCGCCCCCTTCGATTCCTCCAAAGGGCACGGTGGTACGGGGCTGGGACTGGCGGCAGCCAGGAAGATCGTTACAGAACTCAACGGAAGGATAGATCTCGAATCTGTTGTCGGCGAGGGAACCGTCTTCAACATTCGCCTGCCGATCGAACGTAAGGATCAGCCGGACAGTGACGATACTCACGGACCGGCCGGACCCTGAGCACCATCGTATCAAGCCTCCGCGCTGCACTGTTTGCCGGTACACGGAGTCGTGCATGCATCGCTTATGAACGAGTTTCGTCGATCGTCACCGAATCCTACGGGGATCGTTCGCGTACTCGCGGGCAACATCCGGCGTGATCCGGTTCGCCTGCACTAACTGTTTCAGGCATTCATCGAGCGGGATCATGCCGTCCACACGCCCTGCGAGCAGGGAGTCGCTGATGGTCTCGATCTTGCCTGCGCGGATCGCGCTGCTGATAGGAAGGTTGTTGAACAACACCTCCACCCCCAGCACCCGGCGATCGCCCGGCGTCGCAGGTGGCAAGAGATGCTGAGACACCACCCCCCGGAGGCTCATGGCCAGTTGGCTGCGGATTTCTCCCTGAGCATCCTGAGGGAACATGTCGGCCAATCTCGTGATGGCGCCTTTGGCATCTCGTGTGTGCATCGTGGTCAGCACGAGATGTCCCGTTTCGGCCGCACTGATCGCCAACTGCGCCGTCTCACGGTCCCTGACCTCACCGACCAGGATCACGTCCGGATCCTGTCTCAGCCCATACTTCAGACCATCATGGAAGCCAGACAAATCCGCCCCGACTTCGCGCTGGCTGATGACCGTGTTTGGCTGTGGTGTCAGCACGTACTCGATCGGCTCCTCGATCGTGATGATGCGGGAACCGCCTCGCTGGTTGATTACTTCGATCAGCATCGCCATGGTCGTGGACTTACCCGAGCCCGTAATGCCGGTGAACAGCACGAGTCCGTTGCGAAAGGTGGTGATACGCTCGGCGACTCCGGGTGGAAACCCGGCCCATGTCAGCGAAGGAATCTGATCGAGGATAACTCGGATCGAGCAGCCCAGCGACCGGCGCGCTGAAAAGACGTTCACACGGAAACGCCTGGTCGCACCTTCGATCTCGCGTTGGTATGAGAAGTCGACGTTCTGCGCGGTATCAAGCCTGGATGCCACTTCGGGCGGGCAGATTGTGCGGATCATCTCGGTCAGCGGGGCGGGCTCGAGGGCTGGTGCATCGAGGGACGAGAGCGCCCCATGGACACGGTATGCCGGCGGCTGGCCGGCAACGAGATGAAGATCGGATGCGTCGCGGTTGATGGCGCCGAGCAGCAAATCCAGCATCGTCGATCCCGTTGCAGCTCGTTGCGATGTGGTCGGTAGCGTCGAAGTAGGCATGTCGAAGATCTCCGTGCTCGCTTGCGGTACCCACCGAAATCGACCTATCGGTTACCCCGTGCCGAAGGCGCCCGGCTCCTGAATGTCCTGCGAGGTGCTCCCGGGCCGGAGCATCAAACCACACCCTCTTTCTGTCGGCTTCCGCACGTCGATCATAAAGCCTGCTCAGACCGATAATCCTCACGAAAGCAGAACTGACTCCAAACACCTGTTTCAGGCCGTGGTAGCGCAGGCTTCCAGCCCGCAGTAGTAGCGCAGGCTTCCAGCCTGCAAACCCAGCGGAAGCGCAGGCTTCCAGCCTGCAAACACTCTGCTGCCGACACACCGGCATTACCTTCCGCCAGTTCCAACCTGCGCGACTTTGCACTGTCCTGTCAGACCACCGTACGATTTCGGAGAGTGCTCCACCGATTCTTCGGGCGTATTGAGGGGCAGAAGACCCCGGTGCTCAGCGTCGCCTACTCTATGAACGAGCGGTTCAACGGTGACCGGTATGCATTGCGCGAAACCGACCCACAACGAGCTGCTGCGTCAGGATTCAGGTGACAACAGATATCTGTGTCCCACAGGCACCGGTTCTTGATGTATCGGGTTTGCCGGAGTAGAATTCGGTGTATGTCAAGGGTACCGCAAGTCCTGGTTCCCGTGATGCCGCATTACGTCACACAACGCGGCGACAATCGCCAGGACGTGTTCTTCGACGGCGATCGACGGGTCTACGTCGTCTTGCTCGGAGAGAAGCGGCGACGGCTGCGAGTCACGCATTCCCCAATTACCCGAGGTGAGAATCATGTCCATCAAGTTGTGTACCGTGAACGCCGAGTCCGGCTCTTTTCTTCGATTGGTGTTGCTGCTGTCTCTGATGGGATCCCCCGTGTTTGCCCAATCGGTCATCTATGTCGACGCCGACGCGACAGGGCCGGTTCACGACGGAACGAGCTGGTGCCGCGCCCACCTATACTTACAAGATGCTCTGGCTGAGGCGGAGATGTTGGGCGGATTAGTTTCCGAAATCCGTGTGGCAAACGGGGTTTACACGCCGGATCAAGGTGCCAACGTCACGCCCGGCGATCGGCGGGCAACGTTCCAGCTCCTCAGCGGCTTGGCAATCCGCGGCGGCTACCCCGGCTGCGGCGCGGTGGATCCTGACGAACGCGACATCGCCGGGTATGAGGCCATCCTCAGCGGCGACCTGAACGGAAACGACGTGGGCGACCTCGGAGATCCCTCACGGCGCGAGAACGCCCATCACGTCGTGACGGCGGAAGATACGAATGACACTGCCGTACTCGAAGGCGTTACGATCACTGCCGGCTATGGGGGGAACTACGGAGGAGGCTTGTTCAATGTACGCGGTAACACTATTCTGATTGATTGCACATTCAGCCGAAACCGAGCTTCTATGGGTGGAGCCATGGCCAACCGCTGGGGTAGTCCGACTCTGTTGCATTGCGTCTTTGTGGGCAACGCGGCGGTCGGCGGAGCAAAAACTGGAGGCGCTCTGGTCAACCACGAGGGCAACCCGTTGCTCATTGGCTGTGTGTTTCGAGGCAATAGAGCTGCGGTAGGTGGCGCCGTGTATAACTTGATGGGTAATGGTCTGGTCGCAGTGAATTGTGTGTTCAGTGGAAACGTCGCTGTGCTGGGTGGTGCTGTTGGCAATTGGGCGAGCGCCCCCACGCTTATTAACTGCACCTTCGCTGGCAACCGTGCCGGAGCATTAGGTGGGGTATTCTTCGATGTCAACCAAGTCAACGGCGCGCCGAGGTTTGCCAACTGCGTGCTGTGGGGCAACACCGATATTCATGGTACAGGCGAAGCAGCTCAGCTCTTCCATGCCGACTCAGGGGGTCCCAGCACGTTCTCAGTGGACCACAGCAACGTACAAGGCTGGACCGGCGACCTCGGCGGTGTCGGGAACATCGGCGATGATCCGTTGTTCGACGATCCCGGTTACTGGGACAACAATGGGACGCCCGAAGTTCCAAGCGATGATATTTGGATCGATGGCGACTATCGCCTGCTAGCGGGATCGCCCTGCATTGATGCCGGAGCCAATACTATGATGCCGGTTATTGTGCTGACCGACCTGGACGAGAGACCGCGATTCATGAATGATCCGGCCGTGCCGGATACCGGGTACGGGACCCGACCGATTGTTGACATGGGCGCGTATGAACGTCAGGCAGTGCTGCTCGACATCCATCCGGGCCGATGTCCCAACCGGCTTAACATCCGGAGTAACGCGCGGGTGCAAATGGCCGTCGTGGGTACGAATAGCTTTGACGTGACGCAGGTCGATATCGACTCACTGGTACTGGAGCGTGCCGACGGCCTTGGTGGAAGTCTTACCGCTTGGGACCACGGGCATGGAAACGCGATCAGCGTGAGGGATGCGTCCACTCCATTCTACGATGACCTGTGCGATTGCCACCGCCGGCGGCGAGATGGAATCGACGACCTCGTGCTCCGGTTTTCCGCGCGGGACATTGTCAGGGAACTCGAGCTTCGCGGGATCGGCCCCAAGACGCCGGTGATGTTGACGGTGCGTGGACAGCTTCTCGACGGAACACCGTTCGATGCATCGGACTGCATTCTGACGATCGGTGGCCGTCCGGGCGTCCCCGGTAGGCTCTCGTCACGGGATGGCAAGGACTGATCGTACGAGAAACGTGCAAGGCAAGTAGAAACTGGTGACTGTCCCGAACTAAGAAGGAGTATTCGATGGTTCGATGGGTAGCGTTCCTTCTCTTGCTCCTGCCGGCCCTGTCGTGCAGCACGCTTCAATCGCGTCCGGCTGCTGATCCCCTCGGTGTGCATCCGACCCTTGAATCCACGTCACGAACGCGCGTCGTGTTGCTGGGGACGGGGACGCCAAACGCGGACCCGGACCGGTCGGGCCCGGCCCTGGCCATCGTCGTGAACGGACAGGCGTATCTGGTGGACTGCGGGCCGGGGATCGTTCGTCGCGCC
>JAUXGE010000116.1 GCA_030622435.1 Planctomycetota bacterium | reverse complement strand
CGCTGACGTCCAAGGTGTCGCTGGATGTGCTGGGCTTGTCGGCGGATCAGACCCTTTTCCGCACCGAAGGCGGCAAGGCCGTGATCGGCGGGATCGCATCCACGTCGGTGATCGTGATCACGTTCTGCTCGCCGTTGATCGGGCTGATGTATCTGAAGCTCAAGGCGCGCGTGCTGCTGTGCTCCCTGCTGGCGTTGATCATCTGCGGCGGTTCCATTCTGGTCGGATTGCACTTCCCGCTTTCGGTCTCACCTCACACGTGGAAGCTGATGATAAGCGGTTACGTGCTGATTTCGGCCGGTCTACCCGTCTGGCTTTTCCTGCAGAGCCGCGACTTCATCAATGTACACATCCTGTATGTGGGCATGGCGTTCCTGGTGGTGGCGGTTCTCGCCGCCGCCATTCGCGGCGGCGGGCAAGTGGCCGGTGGAACGGGCATTCCCTTCAACAACTTTGCCGAGGGAACGCAGAGGCTCGGTCCGGGTTGGCCGGTGCTGTTCGTTATCATCGCGTGCGGGGCCGTGAGCGGCTTTCACGGCTTGTGCGCAGGCGGAACGACGTGCAAGCAGCTCGACAACGAGCCGGCCGCCCGGCGCGTAGGCTACTACGGAATGCTGCTGGAGAGTTTCCTGGCGGTCTGCGTCGTGTGCTGCCTGATGATCGGTCTCACCCTTGTCGATTATCGCACCTATTGCCATCCCACTGACACCAAGGGTAACGCCGTGCTGACCTTCGCGATGGCCGTGGGGCACACGGCCCATGCGGGTCTCGGGTTGCCCATCGCGGCCGGTGCCCTTGGAGCCATGTTACTGCTCGAGGGATTCCTGGTGACAACGCTTGACACCGCCATCCGCCTGACCCGCTACATGATCGAGGAAGGCTGGACGATGTTCTTCGGTCGATACGATGTCTTCGCAGACGCGGTCGCAGAGGTGGATCGGGCAGTCGCGCCGTCAAGTGAAGTAGCCGTCGGCGGGAAGCTCATTGCTGGAACGGGCGGATTGACCACGGAAGCCCCACTCGAAACCGAGCCCGCACAGATGCCACCGGGCATCCGGACTCGAGGTGTCTTTCGTGCGTTTCTGCTATTGCTCAGACACTACTGGATCAACTCCGGTCTGGCCGTTGGACTCATGCTCCTTCTCGTCTACGGCACAGACTACACGGCTCTCTGGAAGATCTTCGGGTCCACGAATCAGCTTCTGGCCGCGATGACGCTGCTGGTAGGAAGTTGCTGGTTGTTCAGCCATCGACGACCGGTGTGGTATACGTTGCTGCCGTCGCTGTTCATGCTGGTCACATCGGTGTGGATGCTGATCCGGCTGGTCGACATCAACCTGCGTGAGTGGCCGGGGAAAGCACCCCTGGTCATTGCGGGCGTGATCATCCTGGCCATGACCGCCGGTATTGTCATGCTCACCGTTGTCCGTTGGCTCCAGATGCGCCGGGACCGGCGGGTTATTCCTGATCTTCGAGAGGAACGGCCGACAGCCGGCCGTGGGTGACTCCGCGCATTGCCTGAATCTCGTTGGCCAGGTTCTGGACGTCACCGGCTGGGCCCTTCAATCCGATCGCGAGGATGTCGCGGTGATCATCCATGGGGATGGAAAGTGAGCCGGCCACAAGCTCGCGCCGGGTGACCAGAGACGAACGAAGACGCTTGTAGGTCTCGCCCTCCTGATGATCGCACACGACTGACAACACGGCCGCGATCGCCTGATCGCCACGTTGCAGCCGGTTCGACACCAGCAGATCACGGATCATGTCGCGGATGGCTTCGGATCGATTGACGTAGCCCCAATCGGCGATGTGGCGATCGAATGCCGCGAGCAACTCCGTGTCCAGCGAAACGCTGAAGCGATCAACCTGAGGCATCGAGGATCCTCCCGGCGAACGATTACCAGAGGCTTCCGCACCGCACGCGGCAGCCGGTTACCTACAAGGTAGCCTCATGCGACCATCTTGGCCACGCCGGATTCACGGGGCGCATTTGAGGAGCTGCCCGGAGCGTGAATTGATGGAGGAGTGGCCGATCCGACCTGACGCTCTATTCCGGCTACCTGATGGCGAGATTCTTCCTCGATCTCCGAGGTTTCAGGGATCGATGAGTATCATGGGTTAGCCCGACAAGGCACTACTGCTGTGTCGGTGCTGGATTGATGGGTTGCCGCAAGACATGCCCGCGCCCGCCTTGACGGGCTCTTAGCTTGTTGTGTCTCTCGGGGCGGGCTTGGGCATGGCACCCACAACCGGGATGCATCCATCAAATCACAGACGACAGGGCGCTATCTCGAGCCGAGATGGAACGAGAAACCGCCGTAATGGCCGTGCCGCCCCCTTCCGATGGAGATGCCGAAACCGTGCGGGCGATGCCGTCGAAAGCCGGCCCGGCCAATGTGATAGCCCCTATGAGGTCGGACATGATGCGCGCCAATGCCGATGCCATGACTCCATGGTCGGCGGTTACATGATGATAGCCAAAGACGCGGCGGCCGGGCGTAGTGCATGCCGACGTTTTGATGCCAAGACCGCGGACCGAATCGGTACCAGGAAGGCCGGACGTACCTGATCGATCGAACATGTCGTACCGGTGCGACTTCGTACACAACGTGCTTGGTGGTGTAGGCCGGTGCCTGATCGGTTGAGTCGTAAATCACGTCATCCGGCTCTGCCCCATTGTACGTGGCGTCGTCCGGTACTTGATAATCCCTGTACCGCACTTCGGCGAGTTTCGGACGATCGGCATATCTTGCGTAGGCAGCCGCCGGTTGATATTCGATACGGCCATAGGCTTGCGGGTTCCGATACGTGACGTGTACGCCGGCCTGTGGGTAGTTGTATGGAACGTACTCCGTTCGTGACGTCCGGCGCTCATAAGTGGTGACGCGGTCACCGGCCTCGGCGACCCTCCAACCATGCGACAGCAACACGACCGCCATGATGATCGTCAGGCCCGTGCAACGTCCGTTTCGAGTCACCATGATTGTCTCCCTCCAACCGCCCCTGCTGCCCCACGATTCGCCCGGAATGCCAGGGCTCAGGCGTCTGTATGTTGGACAATGCGTACGGAGTGAAGGTTGGTGGGAAAGGGGCGTTTTTCCTCGGGACCTGGTTTATTGGCTCGGGTTCTCTCCAAGAGCCTCGCTGAAGGCGGTGTGGATCTGCCCGAGGATGCTCATGAAACGGGTCCGATCATCCTGGTTCAGAACGGAGAGGACACGCACCATCGAGCCGAAGCGGGCCGAGCGATACGACTCGTGGACTTCCCGGCCGACCTTGGTGAGGGAGATATCGATCCGACGCCGGTCCTGTGCGTTGATCTTGCACTCGACGTACCCGCGTCCCCCTTGCTCCTCGAGGGCCCTGACGATTCGTGACATCTGTGCCGGGAGCACACCTATCTTTTTCTGGACTTCACCGATGGTCAGAGGCTGCTCCTTCGAGAGGATGTCAAGCGTGAGGAATTCCGTCTCCGAGAGGTCATCGGGGCCGGACGGTTGGCGCGATCGGGCAATTGCGATAATCAGGTAAAGTTCGAAGATTTCTTGCGCCATTTCCTCGAGCGCTTTCCTCGATTCGGGTGTATGCGGCACCGGTATTTCCTCCTGACTTCGGTACAAGGGGTAGCTGCTTGGCCCCAAGTGTACGCCGATCTTCTAACATCATCCAGTAGTTATCTCATGTTGCGGATAATTTCCATGGTAAGATTAGCCCCACACGGAGAAGAGTGAAGATCCCGCTTGGGGTTTGGTTCGATAACGTGCGTCGATCGGTGACCTGAAGCGGTAAATGAGGGAGCCGCCGTGGCACGAGGTGGGACCGCTATTGAGGCTGTTGCCGTGGAGGTCCAAAACGGAACGGTGCCCGTGAGCCTGCTCCGACTCACGGGCACCGTTGGATTTCCGTCGCAACGAACGGCAGTGGAATGTGGGCGATGCCGCTTGCGGGGGCATGCCCTACATTATCCACGGTCACTCGTCTTCGTGGCTGATCGTTATGACGGTGCGCTCGAGCGATTCGTTCAGGATTTCCGCACCGCCCGGATCGGCGTTGAACGCCACGCGTTTCTCTTCGCCATCTTCCAAGAGTAGCGTCATCGTCGCGAGGCCGTTCTCATCCACTTCGACCCCAGTGATCTCGGCTTCGTCAGTGATGACGCCGGATAGTAGCCCGACCATGTCGTACACTTCCTCGCCACTGTCCAGCCATCGGGAGCTGAACATTTTGAGGACCGGCTCGGTCTCGGTTGCTCTGCGTACGATGTACAGCTCCCTGGCTTCACCTGCGGCATCGACCCACGGAACCACAACTTCGGCATCGGCGATCTGTTCGACGACGCCCTCCTGGTCGACGGTTTCGCCTGCATTGGCCGTCATCGACAGCTCAATCGTGCGCTCGGCTCCGATGTCACCGTCGGGAGCCGCCGCGCCGTCGATGGTGATCGTGGCCAGGAACTCCCCCTGAACGACGCCGGGCTCGTCCGTCAGATCAGTGCCGCTGACGTGATCGAGCACCATTGTGGCCATTTGACCTTCGCCGATGCTCAGGGTCGCCGAGGCCTCGCCGTTCTCGACGTCTAAGGACTGCAGCTTGACAACCTCATAGGACTCACCGTCCGGGCCCATGAGCCGGATCGTCACGTTGACGAAAATCTCCTTTACTGCCTCCACACCACCGGCTGCCGCAAAGGCGGCGCCACCGACCAGAATGACGGCCAGGGCGGCGATGAGAGTACGGTGCCTGCTGATTCTGAATGAAGTTCTTGTCGCTTCTGACTCTCGCATGAGTCTCTCCTCGAGTTCTGTGTCGTAGAAATCACCGGGCCATCGTTTGGCCCGGAGGGACTCGAGCGCGCTACTGACTGGATCCGTATCTTCGTGCACGGTTCTATCTCCCTTGTTCAAGCCTGTCGCGTAGCGCTTGCCGCGCCCGTGACAGGCGGGACTTGACCGTTCCGACCCGGCAACCGATTGCCGAGGCTACCTGCTCCACACTCAACTCTTCGAGGTAGTGCAGTGCCAGGACTGACTGGTACCTCAGCGGCAGCGAGAGCATCGCCAGTCGGACGAACCCGACATCTGCCTCACCGGCGCCGTCCGTCTGCGTGGCAGCCACGGCCCGTTCGGTCGCCTGCTGCGCGGCCCGTCTTCGCCGCCGACTCGCCCACCGGTTGACCGTGTTGGTCGCAATCCGGTAGAGCCAGGCTCGAAACGGCACGCCGCGATACCGGTATCGCCGCAGCGATCGTACGACCGTCAGGAAAACCTCGGCCACGAGGTCCTCCGCGACGTGTACGTCGCCCACCCGGCGGTACACGTAGCCCGCGATCGGTGCGTAGTGCTCCCGGTACAGTGCGGCCAGCGCCCGCGGATCACGCTTCGCCCGCTCGATCAGATCCCGCTCGGACGATTCCGGCGAGTAGCAAGCTTGCACAGACGCAGGCGTCCGCGTGGGCTGGAGTACGCGTCCTTCCGAAGCAAAAATCGGTAGCTCCGTCACGGTTTCGGTGTCCTGTCTTTGGCCAAGTCTCGGTCCACTCAACCATAATAAGTCAGCAGCCCTGGATCAGGTTCCATGATTCTCCTCTTTCTTTTGAATGGTGCGAATCGAGTGACAGGCATGGCATGCGGTCAGCGGACAGGATGCGGCACGGCGAGCCCGAGGTGCGGAGCGGTAACCTCGACTGGATAATGACAGACAGTGTGTCAGCCGGCCTTGCGGTACTGCGCGGCCCCGGCTGACGTGTTGCCCGCATAGGCCTCTCGGATCAGACCGGCCAATATTCGCTTTGCCGCTCTGAGCTGTGGGTCGTCCCCAGCGCAGTACCGGATGTCCCGCTCAACCAGATAGTCGGGGTCCGTGGGTTTGCCCTCCAGCTCTAGAATCTGCCCGGGCAGCAGGATCAGGCCGTCGTCTCCAACGGGTCGGACACCCCCGACCGACGTGACTGCTCCGGGTGTCGGCTGGCCGATGAGCGGTCCGCGCCCGTACCGTTTGACGGCATCGACGACGATCTCCTTGGCGCTTCTAGTACCGTCGGCCGTGAGGATGACCACCGGCTTGTTCCAATCGGGGTTCTTGCGGCGCTCCGTCGACACGCTCCTGCGGCCGAGTAGGAACCGCGCCGCAGCTTGCCACGTACCGCCGAATCCGTCGCGGTAATCCAGCAGCAGGCCATCGACTCCATCCTGTAGTTCAAGAAGCTCACCGTACTCCTTGCCGCGTCCTAGCAAGGTCCAAGCGTGCATGTACGCCATGTCGTACCCGTCGTGTTCTATCACGCTGATGCTATCGCGCGTTGCCTGCTGAACCGTTTTGAAGATCGAATCGCGAATTGGGGTTACCAGCACGTTGTAGAAGAGGCCGGGGGTGCGCCGCAGCCGCACACGCACTGGTTGCCCGACCATGCCCTGAAACGACGTGATGGGGCTGTAGGGTTGCCCGTTTACTGACAGAAGCTCGTCACCCACCCCAATCATAGTTGAGTCGGCAGGCGAGCCTTCGAAGATGCCACGCACGAACCACCGCCCGTCGATCTCCTGGGCGTACAGACCTGCGTGCTCCACTCGGACGTCGGTCGTGTCGGACCAGAACGTGCCACCAAGAAACCAGTACGCCCACTCGTGGTCGCCCCAGTAACCGAAATGAGATACTCCGGTAGCCTTGATCAGATCGTTGACGGCGTGGCCGAACTCATCGTGCGTCGATGTCTGCTCGATGGCGTCGCGATGCTCGGCAAGGAGCGAACGCCAACGCCCGCGCCCGATCAGGTCCGGCGCGTTCGACTGCTCCACCAGGCGCACGACCTTCGCCAGACGGACTTTCGGACCGACGTATTCAAAGCGATCGGCCCGCGGTGTGACGGGACGGTGGTACTCTATCCCCGCCGCGCCCACCGGCAGCACCGACAACACGACCAACGAAACGACACATAGGTGTTTGAGCTGGCGTTCCATGTACGGACTCCCTTGATGGCCCCAAAACGTCTCCCCCACACAGACGACCGGAACTGGGATGTTCCGTCACAAAACCACACCGTCATCCAGCGCTATTCCCAGCGCCCTATCTTGTCTGAACTTGTGTGAGCCGGGTGTAAGTGATGGGCGGTGCCCACTCTACAAAACCAGCACCAGGCGATCGGGCAGTTCGTCTCGGTTCTCTTGGCTCACGGTCCGGATCTGGACGTCGGGCCGGGCCTTGACCTCCGCGATGAAGCCCCCTCCCTTGGCGGCAACGGTCGCCACCACGGGGACCGGCCCGTTGAGAAGACCACGAACCGTGTCCACGAACGCGCTTGAGAAGCACTCCATCTTGCCTATCTCGTCGATCAGGATCAGGTCCGCCGGTCTGGCGAGTTCGGGTATCACTAGCCCCTCGAACCCGGCCACATCCACGCCGTAACGCCCGACGCGTGCCCGACTCTTGATCGCCCTGTCCGCGAGGACGCCGGTCCGACCCGAGAATGTAACGATCCGAAAGCCCTGCCGCCGACCGTCACGGCGGATTTCTTCCGTATAGAAGCCCGCCATGGACCGCCCCGCCAGACGCTCGGCAAGGCGAATCATCATGGTCGTTTTGCCGATACCCGGCGGTCCGGTGAACAGGACATTCGCACTGCTTTTGTTGTCCTGGCCGTTCGTCATTTGTTTCCTTGCCGCATCGGGCAAAAAACACGAGTATCTGATGCCGTGCTGCACGAGTCCCGCAGTTCGGTGTCGTGCATGACCGTTTCCCGTACGACACGGGGCACGTGAACATAGCGTATAGGGTGCTTATGCCTGCGCCGAGAGAGAACGTGACGATCACGTGGAAAACCATAACGCCTGCCCCGCCACCGAAGGCCGCGGCGTCCGACACCGTATTGCGCAATGTGCTGCCCGCTTGCGAAGCACTGTCGGAGCTCCTGAGGTCCGCCGCTACTTCCAGCGAACCCATTCTGCTGGCGGTCAACGATCCACACCGATCGACGCAGACGCGGCCGGTGCTTGCGGCGCTTGCGAACCGCGCGCGGACCGCCGTTCGCTCTGGCGGCCTGCGCTTCCGCGCGATCGTCGCGGCCGGGACCCATCGGTTCAAGGCGCAAGAGCGCCGAGAGTTCGAGCACATGACGTTCCTCGGCTGCGAACTGAACATCGAGCAGATCGAATGGCACGATGCGACTGACGTCGGGTCGCTCGTGGAGATAGCCGGGGTCCGTATGCATCGCGCGGTAGCCGAGAGCCGCTTCCTGCTCCCGATAGGCAGTGTCGAGCCGCACTACTTTGCGGGGCTGACGGGGCCGCACAAGACCATCACCGTCGGCTGTATGTCGCGCGAGGATATCGAACGTAACCATGAAGGAGCCATGAGCCCCGCGTCGGACATCCTTTGCTTGGAACGCAACCCCGTTCACGACGGGATTGCTGATGTGCTGCAAAGGTTGCGAGCGTTAGGAAAGACGATCTGTGCCATCGGCGAAGTCGTGTGTGCCGACTCGATCGTGGCTGCGGCCGTGGGCGACCCGCTTTCGGTCCTCGATGAGCTATCGCCCTGCGTTCGGGACATTTACGTCCGACGGATTTCCGATGCGGTCGACGTTCTGCACTTGCGTGTCCCCCTGCCCCTTGGCCGGAACCTCTATCAGGTAGACAAAGCTCTGAAGAACAACCACCTTGCCGTGCGTGATGGTGGAGGTATTTTGGTCGAGGCGGACTGTTTCGAAGGAATCGGGCCGGACGCATTCATGGATCTCCTGCGGGGCTCGACCGATTACGCGTCGGCCAGGCAGACGGTGCTCGATCGAGGCTATCGCCTAGGCGATCACAAGGCCGTCAAGCTCCATCATCTGATGGACCCGGCCTGCCGGGGTGTTCGTGTCGCGGTCGTATCACCGAACTTGCAGGAATCCGATTTACGCGACACGGGCATCGAGGTTTTTCGAGAAACACAGCCGGCCGTCGACCGGCTGAAATCTACTGTCGCTGGGCCGTTTGCCCGCGGCCTTATCATCGAAGATGCCGGCATGGTAACGGTGACGCCGGATACGCTGACGAAACCTTTGTAGGGTGGGTCATTGACCCACCATGTTCGCTTCAGGAGTACAACGCATGCCAATAAAGCTGATCGCAGTCACAACGGTGTTTGTGGCGGTTCTGGCAACATCATCCGTGTTAGCCGACGCGAAACCCGAGACTCCCGAACCCAGTGATGCGGGTCGCCGCGTGATCGAGAGGAAGGTCGGGTCACGGACGTTCCAGAGCATTCAGGTGAACGTCAACGGTGAGGGGAACGACATCCCGGGAGACGCCGCGAACGGGCCCTCGATCGCAGTCGATCCCACCGACCACCGGAAGATGGTCATCGTGTGGAGGCAGTTCAACAGCATTTCATCCAACTTCCGGCAGGCGGCCTGTGCGACCAGCCGCGACGGTGGCCGGACGTGGACGACGCCCCATCTGATGGCCCATGGCACGATCCGCGATGATCCGGTTCTGGCCGCTGGTGCCAACTCGGACTTCTATCACGCGAGCTCGAGCGGCCTTGCGGCAGAGCTGTTCAAATCGACCGATGGGGGTGTGACGTGGAGAGCGCCCGTCTTTGTTTTCTGCGGTCCCAAGCCTTGGATCACGGTCGATCAGGGAAAGGGGATCGGCGCCGGAAACGTCTACCTGATCGGAGAAGCGCAACACGAGGGTCGCGCAAACACGAGCTTCGCACGATCGACCAGAGGAGGAGTGTTGTTCGGACAACCTATCGCTGTTCCCACGCCGGGAATGAAGTGGAGCACGGCCGATGTCGGTCATGACGGGACGCTCTACCTGGCCGGCACAACGCCGGACGGAACCGGTCACGTCGTGGCCCGCTCATCCGACGCAAAGTACCGTGACCAGGAGCCGACGTTCGACTTGGTGCAGAAGGTGGGACTCGGCGGCCGGAGCGTCGATTCCGCCGGACCCAATCCGGGCGGGCTACTCGGCCGGGTGTGGATCGCCGGGGGCGGCTCGGAAGGCAAGCGCGCGGGAGAAGTCTATATGCTCGCGTCAGTCGACCCGCCGGGGGACGATCCGCTCGACGTCATGTTCATTAGGAGCACGGATCGTGGGAAGACGTGGAGCAAACCTGTCCGAGTCAACGACGACCCGGCCGGTGGCAAGGCCTGGCAGTGGTTCGGGACGATGTCCGTCGCGCCTAATGGTCGGATCGACGTGATATGGAACGATACTCGGAATGCCGTTGCGAAGAATGGTGAAGGCGGTTCCTGCGAAGTTTACTACGCGTCTTCAACGGATGGCGGCGTAAGCTGGTCAAAGAACATCCCGATCAGCCTGCCTTTTGACAGCTTTGTCGGATGGCCGAACCAGAACAAGCTCGGTGATTCCTATCACATGGTCTCCGACAACGCCGGAGCGAATCTGGCGTACGCGGCCACGTTCAACCGAGGGCAGGACGTGTACTTCGTCCGCATCGAGCCGTGACTTTGCCGACATCGGGACGGCTGGTGTGGTGGATTCCCCAGGCCGCTTTAGCGGCCTTGCCCCTCGGGCCGTTAGCCCCGGCGTTTTACGCCGGGGATCAGCGCCTGTCCATCTCCTCGTCGGTGAGCCCGTTTTAACGGGCTCTCTCCGGTCTTCAATACGACACGCCCCCCAGAAAGAAGCCCGTTGAAACGGGCTATCCGGTAACGTAGATGGAACTCGGGCTTCCCGGACCGGCCCTAAAAGGACCGGCCTAATCGCCCGCTGCGCGGGCAAGGCCCATGAATGGGCCTGCATTGCGTGAGTCATGGTTTCTCGATCCCCGCCCCATACTCCGAACACATTCCAGACGTTGGTCACGGCCTCCCCGAAACGAGTATCGTGGGTTTTGCTACCGTGCTTGATGGCTCGGATAGCCCAGCAGCTTGTTCCCAAACGCCCCGGGCGGCGCTACGCCCATCCGTACGACACGAAAGTCAAGAACAAAGGCAGGGGCCACCGGCAGCTACCCGGCAAGTTGTCGACAGCCACACCGCGCAGAACCCAAAGGCAGAAGTACGCCGCATGAGGAGGTTAGTACCATTGGGCTCGGCACGACAGGCTCTCTGCGCGGCTGCCGGGTGCGACCCCAAGTTGGCTCAACGCGGTGCTATCCACCGGTGAACGTCTGCTGGAACTGGGCCGCGTCGGACAGATCGACGTCGCTATCGCCATCGAGATCGAAGCAATTGCACTCGGGCGCCGGCAGACCACCGGCGGGACCCGAGAGGCAAGCCTCGAGATCGCTGTAATCCAGTAGGTTGACGCAACCTGTGTCGTTGCAGTCGCCTTGCGGCGTCTCGAACCAGAACCCACCGGTCAGCTCGAATTCGCCTTCGCCGCCGGACATCGAGCCGGCGTCGGGCTGGCCGATCGTCCCCGAAAGCTCGAAGTCTCCGCCGGCGCTGAACATCACACCGCCCCCATCGATAGTCCATCGGGTTATCTCGAAGTCATCGGCGCGTGGTTCGCCGGTTTGAGCATAACCCAGGGCGGCCGCACTCAACGCTGTGGACAAGAACAATAGCGTTTTCACGTTTCTCATTTCGTACCTCCTGTGCACGAGTCGGCTTCCCCGGTGGCCGTGCCCTCTGTCCTTTCCAGGCGAGACAGCCGTTCTGCAAGATCCTGCAGAGTACGGAATTTCTCCTCCAACGCCACGATTGTGCGACGCTGCGATTCAACGATGCTGCCGAGGTGTGCAACCTCTCCAGTCAGGCGCGTTGCGTCACCGCTGCGAACGAAGCTTTCAAAGAACACCGACACCTTCGCCTTCTTGACTGCGCCGGCGTCCGGCTCAACCGATTCCCAAGAGACACCCTCGGCAGCGCGGGCTACCACATGACCGGTGGGAAAGTGCAGCGGGTCATCCTTCATCGCGCAACCGGACACGTCGGACGAGATCAGATAATCACCGGGTTGAATGTCAACACCCGTGCTCACGACCAACATCTCACCGTTGCCTTCAGCCATGACGAGATGTGTCCGGCCCGCGCCAACCTTCCCACGAATATCGTGTTCGGTCAAATAGGCTCCAACACAGCT
>JAUXGE010000134.1 GCA_030622435.1 Planctomycetota bacterium | reverse complement strand
GTCAGCACCTTGCGGTCGTTGATGCGGATGACGTAGTCACCGCGACTGATGCCCACAGCTTCGAGCGTGTCGCACATCACCATGCAGCACTCGGCATCGGCCAGCATCGAGCCCGTACCGACGGAATCGAAGTCGAACTGGTAGAACTCGCGGAAGCGATCGGGACCGGGTTTCTCCACGCGATAGACCGGTCCGACCTGGTAGCGCCGAAACGGCAGAGGCAGATCCTGGAGATTCATGGCCACGAAGCGCGACAGCGGCGCGGTGAGGTCGTAGCGAAGCGCGATCCACTCATCGTCCTCGTTGCGGAGGGCGAAGATGCCCCCGTCCGGGCGATCCGCATCCGGGAGGTACTTGCCGAGAACGTCGACATACTCGAGCGCCGGTGTTTCGAGTGGTACGTACCCGTACCGCTCGTAGACTCCGCGGATTCGTGCGATAATACGATCCCGCGCGAGCACGTCGCCCGCAGTGATGTCGCGGAATCCCTTGAGCCGACGGGGTATCGTCCGGTTTGTTTTCTTGTTCTTGGCCAAGCTCGTTCTCCGTGCGAATGTGGGCGTAAGTCTAGTTCCGGCCGGTCGGCTGTCCAGTGACGACGCATTCTGTGCCGGTTCGGAGGTTGCGGTGCTGCAGCACCCTCATAGAATCGCGGTCGGTGGTGACCGGGGGCTTCGGGGATCGCGGGCAATCTCCGATGACATAGGGGATCGCCGGGCCATGTGTGTGGGCGGTGCTGATCCGACATAATGGGAGACAGGCCATGCAGTATCGAGAGGTCAGAGGCTGTGTGATTACAATCATCCTCTCTCTTGTGGTGGGTGGATCGGCTGCCGTCGTCACGGCTCAGGAGGCTGTCGCAGACGCAGACACGGGGGCGGCATCTGAGAACCCTCCTACGGGTATTCCCGCTTGGGCACAGGAAGCGCGTTGGTATCACGTAGTTGTGCCCCGGTACCACAACCTCGAAAAATCGAACGATCCTCCGGGCACAAGACCGTGGACGGCGCAATGGCCCGTCGCAGGAAGCATGAAGAGCGCGGAAGTGAGCGAGCTCGATTCGCGTGCTTACGGTGGAGATTTGCAGGGCCTTCGAGCACGTCTGCCCTACTTGAAGGAACTCGGTGTCAACGTGCTGTACGTCACCCACCTCTTTCGGGGGAGCGTTGCCGGCGGCCATGACAAGCTCGACTTTCGACACATCGATGACACCGTAGGCGTAACGGGCAGCCTCGTGAAAGTCACGGGTGAGACGGATGATCCGACGACCTGGAAGTTCTCAGCCAGCGATCGTGTCTTCCTCGATTTGATCAAGGACGCCCACCGGCACGGCTTGCTAATCGCCGTGCGTATGCCGCCGGCCAAGGATACACCCGAGACGTTGTTGGCTCACCTTGCCAGGCGCTGGATGGACCCGGACGGGGACGGGGATCCATCCGACGGGATCGATGCATGGGTCGTTGGAAAGCCGCAAGAGGTTTCGCACGATTCCTGGAAGCGTTGGCGGACGCAGGCGAAGAAGGTCAATGCGGGTGTACTTCTGGTCGTCGATGTGGATGTCGATCCGGCACCGTGGCTTGATGGCAACGAGTTTGATGTGGCCATCGACTACGCAGCCGGTGCCGCCATCCGCCGCTTCTTCAGTGTCGGTGACACAAAGTACACGGCGAGGCAGTTTCTCGGGGATATTGTGACGTGGGGGACTCGTGGCGACGTTGACGCACAATTCGCAACGCCGATCGCCATGGGGAGCGCGATGGGGGACCGATGGCTGTCGGCGTTATCGAATCCCGCCGGCAGGATGACGGATCGACCCGCCGGGACATCGTCTGGTTCGTTGCCCGGTCTTACCGAGGACGCCTGGCGTCGTGCGTGCGTGGCCTTGGTGTTTGCGTACGTACTCCCGGGTTCCCCGATGACGTTCTACGGTGACGAGGTCGGTATGGTCGGCGGATCGGGTCCGCTGGCACGTGAGCCGATGTGGTGGAACGATCTGGGAGATTCCGGGTTGAAGCCCGGCATGTATCGTGGCGATCTGGCCTCGCTCACCCAATGGCTCAACGTCCGCCGAGGAATGGAGGTACCATTGCTTCGCGGTGGTCTTCGCCCCGTGCTGCTGGACGAGTCACGTCAGCTTCTTGCCCTGAGCCGCAAGCTACCCGGTAATGAGGTGATCCTTGTCGTAAACTACGGCGACACGAAACACCGAGTGACCATGCCGGTTGGCGAGCCCGGCCGGATGGTTGGAATCCTCAGTCCGCAGTTTGGACGTTTCTCCCAGGCAAAACGCCGTGCACCGCAGTCACCCGGGGAACCCGGAAAGACACTGATTCGCCCGCTTCGGGTAGGAGGCAGCCGCCAATACGTGGATGCGGGCGGGCACATCCGGTTCTGGATCGATCCGATGGCGGTTCGCCTGATTCTCGTGCGGCAACCCGGATAACGAATTCTCGCCTTCGTGTGTTGTTCCGAGTGGCGCCTTCCGGGCCACTGTTTGCAGGAGGGATCGCGGATGTGTCTGCCCGCGACCCGGCTGCCCGAACGGCCGACACTGCATTCATGTCTCCTGCCAGACCTGGAGTGCTCCTTCCTCGTTGTGGGTGTGCCTTGCATGCAGGCAGCGTTGTAATCCCGGGGAATGGCGTATTCTGGTCATACGGCTTGGAGACCGTCGGGTATCTCACCTTCACCAACAGCCTACTTGGGGTAGATCGTTCTCGGACGTAGGGCTCTTACCGGTTCGCATCTTGTACTACCAGGACCTCTGTGGTGTAAGTCGTGCTGCATGGAGTGGATCGACACCGCACTGTCACCCGAGCGCAACGAGAAGATGCTCAGCGTTGACCCGCTGCCGCCCGATGCCCATGATTGAAAGGTGATGGTCGGGCACGTGACCTCTCGCGTGCCGACCGTCCGAACCGGGAGCGTCGACCGATGTACTCCGTCAGGAAGACCGTCTTGGAGGTGTTGATTCTCGGCGTCGTTGGCGTCGCCGTGGCGGTAACTGTCAACGCTGTGCGCGCGTCCTCTTCTGTCAAATGGTCCAGAGACTATTTCGACAAGGGCAAACGACCCGACCTTCCAGCCCCCTCCACGCCTGCCTCTTCACCCACGACTACGTCCGGTAAGGCGACCTTTGTAGAGCCGATCGGCGAGTTGGCTGCGACCGGGAAGATCGGCGCCGTCAAGCAGGCATCCGCCGCACCGGCGCATCCGCAGCACTCGTATCAGGAAATGAAATTCGAGCAGGTCGTTGCGGTCTTCAATAGTCCGGAGACGGCTGCCGGTGTGAACGTGTTCGTGGATGCTCGCGACGTTCAGGCTTATGAAGAAGGGCACATCGCCGGAGCCATACAGGCCGACCATTATCGGCTGGAGGATTACATAGATAGGCTCCTGGATTACGCTGAATCAGCCGAGAAAATCATCGTGTATTGCAACGGTGGAAACTGCGAGGACAGCATGTTCCTGTGCGCGGACCTGATGGATTTCGACATTCCTTACGAGCGGTTCTTCCTCTATCCGGGCGGATGGGAGGAGTGGAGTAAGAAAGGCATGCCGGTCAAGAAGGGATGCGAGTGATCATGTCCGGGAACGGATCTATCTTGCGGCGTTTGGACGCGGTCTCGATCCCGCTGCCCGTGATTGTCCGGGTTCTCCTCGGTGTGTACTTCATCTACTCCGGGATCAACAAGGCGATCGATCCTATCGATTTCCTGAAGGCGATTCGCACTTACGGCGCGCTTCCGGAATCCCCGCCGTTTTTCCTCAATGCGACCGCCATCGTTCTGCCATGGTTGGAGATCGTCTGTGGTGTAGGTCTTGTCCTCGGAGTGCTGCGGCGCGGCGCCGGCCTGACGATTGGGCTGATGCTCTGTGTTTTCACGCCCGCTATCCTGTTCCGTGCTCTCTCAATGATGAACGAGCAGGGGTTATCGTTCTTCGCGGTGGAGTTCGACTGCGGCTGCGGAACGGGTCGCGAGATCATCTGGATCAAGCTCCTCAAGAACACCGTGCTCCTCTTGCTTGCACTATGGACCGTCTTCTCGACCTCGCGAGTGTGGGAACCCGGGGCCTGGTTTTGCCACCGGCAAAGGACCACGAGGTCTATGGGTCGGCCCGGGCGCCCCTATGAGGATGTCCCGGCGGAGCACGCAGAGAGCAGCGACAATCGCTCGCCCGTGCCTGTTGGCGCGTCCGACACAGGGTGATGACGATCTTGTCCAAATGACGTGCTTGTGGCACACTACCCGTGCCGGTCTCTTCATGTATGATGCAGCACGGGCTTCGCACGCTTTCAACATCAACTCCTCCTACCGACCTGGCATTTATCAGACTATGCTTTAGCGAGTCCACGCTTTCCTTTGGTATATGGTCCGCGAGAATCTCCCTTTGGAATCATGTAAACGCACCTTCATTCGTCGTTATCCCTTACCGATTTGTACAGCAGTAGTGCTATGTTTCCGGGAGGCCACGCCGCCGGGCCGCCGGACGTCAGATCATGAATCCAAACATGCCGGGGAGGTTGTCGAAATGAGTCAGCCCAAGGATGAAACGTCCTGCAAACGCCACACCAAGAACTATCTCATCAGGCCTTCCTTCCAATGGAAGTACAGCATAGTGGCGGTCTCGATCGTGTTCCTGGTCGCCCTTATCGTGAGCGCCCAAGCCTACGGGGTGCTATTCCAGCAAGCTCGCTCGAAGGCTCTGTATAATTCGAGCGTATCGGCAATGGATATCATTGGCACCCTGGTGCTGTCCGCCACCGCGCTCGCAGCCATTCCGGCTCTCGCGCTGGGACTGTGGAGCGTCATCGCCACACACAGAATCTGCGGTCCTCTATACGTTTTGGAGCGACACTTCGGCGAGCTGAGCGAAGGGCGCTTCCCGAAACGCAGAGCCCTGCGGAAGAAGGATGAGTTCAAGGACTTCTACGATCTGTTCTGGAAGGCATTGAAGACATTGGAGGAGGGCAGACGCGCGGACCTGGAAGCGACCGTCGAGATCCGGAATCTCGCCGGTTCGGCAACAGGCTCAGATGACGAGACACGCAAGAACGCCCTCGAGACCATCCTCGCACGAAGCGAAGCACAATGCGAGCAGATCGCCATGGTGTTGGGGATCGACCTGGACGAGGTAGACTCGCATATCTCTGAGAAGGGGGGAGTCGGCAGCTCCCGGACCACGGAGTTCGCGGGCGTCCGGGACTGACACAATCCTTGACTCACCGGGCGGGGTGCGTGGTCAGTTCCTCGGGGGCTTCCTCGAGCCAGCGAAGCGTCGAGGCTGTTGCATCAGGATCGAATTGCTCACCGGCTCCGACCCGGAGTTCCCGGCGTACCCGATCGACGCTGTAGGGTTCCTTGTAGCTGCGCTCGGACAGCATGGCGTCGAGGGCGTCGGCGATGGCCAGCACCCGCGCACCGATCGGAATCTGATCACCTGCCAATCCACAAGGGTACCCGGTCCCGTTGTAACGCTCGTGATGGTAGAGAATCAGCGGCCTCTCGTCCGTCAGGAAGCTGACGTGGCCGAGGATCTCCAATCCAGTCTCGGGGTGACGTTTGACGACGGCGAATTCGTCATCCGTGAGAGGTCCGGTCTTCGTGAGGATCGCGTCCGGCACACCTATCTTGCCGACGTCATGTAGTGCGGCCGCGGCCCGCAGCGTTCTGAGCAGGCTCGAAGGCAATCCCATTCGCCTGCCTATGGTCTCGGCATACGTCGCGACGGTCATGGAGTGAGCGCGTGTGCAGGGGTCCTTGGCCTCGACCGCGGCCACCAGAGCGCGGGTTGATTCGACGTAGGTACAGCGGAACTGCTGGCGAACACGCTCCACCCAATGAGAGACACGTTCGACGGTCAGTTGCTTCATATCCCGGCCTGACGGTTCCTGCTCGACAAGCTGATTCCAGGTTACAATGAGCCCGCCGCCGTCACGATTCGCCCGTTCGAGGGCTGACCGGGCTCGTTGTATCAGGTGCCGGCCACTCTCGACGAAACCGACCGTGCTTTCGGCGATGCCGATGCCGGCCGTGATCGGCTCGTGACTGCCTCCATCCACCAACGGTCTTGTCCGCAGCGTCTCCTGGAAGCGGCGAGCCATCTCCACTGCCTCGGGACCGCGGGAGTGGGGCAGTGCGACTATGAAAGTGTTGTCTCTATATCGAGCCACGAGGTCGCTGCCCCGACAGACCTCTTTGAGGTTCGACGCGAACCAGGTTCGCACTCGATTGTCGAGATGCAGTGAGGAGGGGGTTCTGCCGCGATTCGCATCGACGATGTCCAGCATCATGACGGACAGAGGCTGACCGCTCCTCCGACAAAGGCTGCGGAGGCTGGCGAGCGAATCCAGAAACGCATCCTGGTCCGATGAGGTAATCAAGTCGTCGGAATTTGTGGCCGTCGCGGCACGTCCCTCACCGTGGTGTGACGATTGTTGACGCAGGGCGCCGCTGACGCAGCCGGCCAGTTCCGTGAGGTCAGACGACTCTTCGAGGCAGTCCCACGCGCCGGCCCGAAACGCCTCGCGAGTGGCAAGTACGTTCCTGCCGCGTACCAGGGCGATAACCCGGCCTCGGGGTGAACATCGCTGCAGCCTGTCGACGGCCGCCCGGGCGGATTCGCCTTTGCAGCCCGGAACCGGTCCGACGACAACGGACACGTCCTCCGCAATGGGCGCAGCTCGTTCGTCGTGAACGGCGTCTGCCGTGAGACACACAACGCCGCGCCGGGCGAGCGTGTCCGCTGCACGACCACGCCACGTGTCGTTGTCGTGCAGAATGAGCACCTTGGGTTCATTGTTGTTCATCGTGCTCGAAAACTCCCCACCTGCTTGATGTCGTAAGCCGTATCGTCATGGGTGGAATGGGACTTAACGTCCCTAATTTTCCACACTTATCCGCGTCCCGAGGTATGTCGCGATTGTGCATCCGCAAAATGAAAGGGGACGTTGCGGTCGTAGTATCCGTCAATCAGGGCGCAATCAAACCACTCGATTCAAAGCACCTTCCACTTGAGTGACAGTATGTGTCACTAACTGAATCGAGCGAGCCGATAAGCGCCGGCGCACCGGACGGCATGGTCCGGATGTCGCCTGGAAATGTCGAAGGACGATCAGACCCGGCACATGCGCTACAGACCGACCGCGAGGGAGGGGGGTCGAGGAATTGCTGCACCTTATTGGGCGGGGCGATTCCGTGGATCCACCATGACGGACCTTGGCGACAGGTTCTCTCGATTCGGACGCAACTCCTGTGGCAATCCGACCACGGTGATTATCAGTACGGCGCAAGGTCCTTTGTATCGCAGGCTTCCAGCCTGCACGAACTGCGATTGTGATGCAGGCAAGATGCCTGCGCTACGCGTTCATGGCGACCTTGCGCTGTACCGTTATAATCCGCAACAAGTCGCGGATGACTTCGAGGTTTGGAGGAAAGGGAACGCGTGAAGAACGGCGCTCGACATTCTGGATGGATAAGTGGGGCGATAATGCTTGCCGGGTTGACGGGCTGCACGACGTTATCGGGGCAGGCACGCATGGTCCGAGACATCGAAAACCTGCTCGGAGGGCAGGCGCGGGATTGGAATAGGGGAGATATCGAGGCCTTCATGCAGCCCTATTGGCACTCACAAGACCTGACTTTCAGCTCCGAGGGGCATGTAACTCGAGGGTGGCAATCAACGCTGGACAACTATCGGAAACGCTACCCCTCGCGGAATGCGATGGGTCGCCTCACATTCGATCATCTCGAAATTATCGAGATCGGCAACGGTGCGGCGTTGGTTCTGGGACGGTGGCGACTCGAAAGGAACGATCCGGTGGGAGGAGTCTTCACGCTCGTGTTGAGGCGACACAGCGACCGCTGGATCATCATCCACGACCATACCTCCCGTGATGCCCGGACCGTGGACTGAAACAAAGGCGCACGCTTCTTGTGGATCAACCTCGAGACCCTCGAATTCGTGGTTTCATAACCATGCGGAACCTCTTACCGGGCCTTGGGTGGGTACGGAACGATCGCTGGATTTCAGTGGAGAATCATGAGGGTTCGTTGGCTCGCCCTCTTTCTGCTGCCGCGATAGCAGCCTACCGCCGGCGCCGAAACGCCGCTCCCCCCATGATCAACAGCATCAGAGTGGCCGGCTCGGGGACTGCCAGCCCGCTGATTCCTACGCCGGTAATCGTCGGGGAAAGGCTGCCTACAAGATCATGATCACCGGTGAAGAGATCAATCGTATAGAGTTCGTTCGAGCCGGCAGGACCTGCACCCGGGCCGCTGGTGGTGAAGTAAACGGCATCACCGGCTCGGGTCATGCCTCCGACCGAGCCGAGGATCGGATCCAATACCGCAACGGATCCCAGCGCGGCACTCGAAGGATCGATCGTCACCAGAGCGTTGGTTATGCGGTCGATACCCGCCAACACACCGTCCGATCGCCATGTCATCCCATTGATGTCGTGTTGGCCGCTGCCGATCATGCCGACGATCGTGGCGTTTCCGGTGGCTAAATCGAGTGTGAACAGCTGAGTGGCCTGGTCGCTGTCGTGGTTGGTTCCGTAGACTGTCCCATCGGGCGCAAAAACAAGTGCACCGTCGAAGACGAAGTCCAGGTTGAGCGAGCCCACCTCAGTTGCCGTGTAATCGACTGGATCAATCAGAAACAGTCCGGCATCGAGCCCTGTTGTGAAACCGTAGAGCGATCCGTCCGGCGAAGCCTCGAGGGCGCCGAACCCGGCGAGTCCCGTGCTGCTCGCGAGTGTCGCTGTGCCGTCATCCGTCGAGATCCGATAGAGGTCGCCGGTCTCGGCATGAACACCCAGCAAATCGAAACCTGATACCATCGATGCGGGCAGGAGCAGAGCAAGCAACGGTAAAAACGTTCTACGAGTCAACGACATCAGATAATCCCCCCATCTATTCCCAGGACGACCGAAGGGCCGTCAGCAGTGTGATCTCCCGGACGATTCTGCAGGCGAGAGAATACGCCTGTTCCTCACAAGTTCTATAGTCAGCAATGTCAATCGAATCAAACGCCCACCGCGCCATACAATACAATGCACGTGAGCTGAAGGCCCCCGAAGTTCCTATAAGTGGCGACCCAGAATTACCGGCAGCACACGCGGCGCACGATATTGACACACCATGGCGTGTCCGATGGGCATCCTGCTCCGCTGGCCTTACTTGTTGTTATCGTCACTTTCGGCACAAACAGTCTGTGGGCTCGATAGCTCAATCGGCGTCACAAGCCCCCAGGGGCTCTCTGCAATGCCGAGAGCATTTGGATCAACACCGAAAAGGGTGCGCCACACATCGATACTTATTGCGTTTTCTGTATTGGGTGGAATAAATCAAAACACGAACCTGGTTCCCATAATGAGGAGTGGGTCCGTTCAAGCCCAGTTTCGTCGTATTTTGTCGATAGTAAAGGTGTGAGTGATGTGCAATCGGGCACCGCTCGTTCGATGCGCCTTCCCGTTTCGGCGCATTGGGTGGTCCCTTAGATAGTCTGTGCGCTTTTTTCAGAGATCTGGAGGCTGCAAGGTTCAGGCGGCAGCGCGGCCGGTGAAGGCGGTTGTTCGCCGTGCTCCGGGGGGTGCCCTCGGGGGCTGGCCGGGCTGATGGAATGTCCGCTCCAATCGCTTCAGGGGTCACATTCCTTGCTTTGCTGATCTTGCCCCGCGATTCGTGTTTGGCAGATCCCGTTGATCGAGACAGGGGTCGGGATGCTTGGCTCTGTCGTTGCTATGGCATCAGGACAGGTCCACGCCGGAGGATCGAATTCAAGTCGGGATTTCCTAGTGTGAATCGCACTGGATATTTCTCGAAGTGGAGCGGAAGCGAGACGCGTGTAATGGTGGGTCTGTGGGGTCTTGGTTGGAGTCTGGGCCTCATGAAGGGCGGCAGTGCTGCGGCATCCAAAGTCCCAGCGCTGGTATCGAGGAAGCCTCGTTGGATGAGGCATTTCCCGTCCCGGAATGCCGCGCCACGTCGAAGGTGGGCGAAATGCGCGGTGTGGGCTTGTGTTATCGGCGAGGAGGACTTATAATACTGGCGATGATGCGTGTAGCGGAAGCGGAGGTGAAGGAGGAGGTGTTGCGCCTCTCTGTCTGTTTCCCCCGGTAATCGGCGTTTGGCTGCGTCTGACGCCTCACCGGGGGGCCGTCTTTGCGCTCAGATTCATCATCCCGACTTGTGAACCGCGTGGGAACGCCCGGTATTAACATGACGTGTGACCGGTGAGGCGTTGGAGCAAAGTGTCGAGAAGTGTCGAGCCGGTTCTCGTTGCTGGTTGGTTTTTTGCGGGGGTTGTGTGAGGTTTCTGGTGCCCGCAGTGGGGCGATGCCTTGGTAACGGGTGAATGGTTGCATCCGGTGCGGGATGGAGCGAGGGTAAGAAAGTAATGGAGGCGAGACTCGGAAGGACACTTTAGTTAAGCGCAGTTGCTGTTGTTGGCCGCCGCCGCTTGCGGCTCGGAGAGCCTCGAGCGCAATCGGAAGACGTCGGATGGCGTTGGACGATAAATGGGGCGGCAGGAGAGGAAGACGATTATTGTTGTTAACGTGAGGAAGTGTGCGGTGTGAGGCGGCAGTGAATGGGGCCGTCGTGCCTTTTAATAGGAGGTTTGGACAATGAAAGCGTGTAACGGCGTTTGCAGGTGGCGTCTATTGTTGGGCGTTGCCTCGCTTGGTGTTTTTGCGTTCGCCTTGGTCCTTCAAGGGGCTCCAGATAGGCCCCAGCCCAGTTCCACTGAGGGATTCGGCGGGTCGGGAACCGTGATCCAACGGGGCGATCGGGACAACTTGATTACGTTCGGACCGGGTGTAACCGGTCTTTCCAACTTGCCGGTTCGGCCTTCCGTGACGATCGACTATCGGAAGGATCCGACAACGCAGGCGGGTCTACATGGAATACAGGCGGCCACTCCCCGGGCAGATGGTGCGATTGC
>JAUXGE010000192.1 GCA_030622435.1 Planctomycetota bacterium | reverse complement strand
TGCCACCGTCTACTGTCTGGCAGGCCTTCAGCCTGCAAGAAACTCGGATCCAGTCATCTCGCAGTGCCGCAAACCACTCACGAAGGTGTGTAGAACAACGAGGGCGCGCGCCCGGGGTTCGCGGCCCCGACTGCGAGCGCCGAGCCCCGGAGGAGCGACAGACTTTGTCCGTCGTCTATGCCAAGTTTCCGCCGCCCCGCTGGGGCTTGTTCCGTGGTCCGTGCCTTTCCCCGGGCTCGCGCCCGGGGCTAGAGTCTGGCGCCCCAGCCGGGGCTAAAACGCTAAACACGTACTCGCCCGACGTTCTTGCCTAGCTCCACAGCATCAGGCCGTCTCACAGACTGTCACGATGAGCCACCAACTCCACCTTTGGATGCCTGTCGTTTTCGCTGGATCCGCATCACCACCCAGGCCAGCAGTAGCACAATGATCAGCCATGGAGCAATCACGATCAGACCGTAGGCGATTAAGCCCAGCGATGCGTAGAAACCGGCCAGACCTTCGCGTAAACGGTTCCGGAGCGTCCCACCCATCCGCTCCGGCGGTGGCGTCAGGGCTTCCTTCTCTCCGAGTGTCAGGTCTATGACCCCCAGCGTGTCGGGGGAGCAGCGGGATAGGTCGCCAAGTCCGATCCCGGTGATGTGCCGGGAGGCGACGCGTCCGAGTAAGCGCAGGCGGGTAAGAACCGACTCGATCTGGCCGGATTTGATGCCTAGCCGGAAATTTCCGACCCATTTTCCATCAGTCCGCTGATTGCTGGATGAGGAGAGAACCTGGATCTCCTTCTCGACAACCAGTTCGCTGAGTTTCTCGCGTGCCGCCTCGAACTCTGGGACCTCGAGAACGATGTGGCCACGAGGCACTTCGCCGGGCCGCTCCGAAAGCGTCAATGACAGGTCGCACGGGGCGGCTGCCGCCCCACCGAGGATCGATCCCGCCTCGCCCGAAACCGACTTGGCCGTTGTTCGACCGAGAGCACTGAGTGAATCTACAAGCTCCGCGAACCCCCCGGCCGGAACGCGCAGCCTCAAGACGGCCGTGCTGGACCCGTCGTCCTGTCTCGTCGTCCGATTGAACATAATCGAACCGCTGGACGAAGCCAGCGCAGAACCCAGCTTTGAGAGCGCGCCGTCCAGTCCGTCGACCTCGATGCTCACCGTCCCACCGGGTAAGGCGCGCGAGGGCTCGAACAACACGAGGGAAAGATGGCATTGGACGTCGCTCGCCCATGCGGCTGCCGCCTCACCAAACTGGCGATCGTTTACCTGCCGCTCCTCGACACGGCCGAGGGCCTCGACAGCTGCCAGCAACTCGCCGAAGCGCGCCAGACTCACCCGTATCTCATAAGTACCTTTCAGCGCACCGCCACTCTGCTTGGAGGTGTTGCCCGAGATCAGTCTCCCATCGACTTGCTCGAGCACATCACCGAACGCCGTGGCGGCTGCATCGAGCACCGGTACCTCGACAGCCAGAGACGCCGAAGGGACCGTGCGTGCCGGCTCGTGGAGGTTGATATTGATCGTCGACAATGCGACTTGGTCCGCCATGACGCGAAGCCGACCCGTAAAGAGCTCGATCTCCGAACGAACGCGCGTCATCTCGCGCTCAACCTCCAGCAGCGCGGACATCTTGTCCACGAACGACTTGTTGGTAATCAGCTCCGCCAGACGCTGCTCGGTAATCCGGAGCGTCGCGATCCTGGCTTCCAGATCGACGTAGTTGGCCGTGATGTCGGCGGCCTTGACATTCTCCGCCTCGACCCGCCCGATGGCCTTGAGCGACGCGAAGAGAGTCTCGAACCGGTCCGGTGACACCCGAATCTCAAACCACCCTGTCAAGGCCCCGCCGTCCTGCTCCCACGCGGATGTATCCGCCACGACAGCGTCGTGCTCCAGGGCGAGACTCTCCACCTGCATTGCGGCTTCGCCATACGAATCGACTTCGATCGTCAGCTTACCGGTCTTGATGATCCTTATCTGAGTGCGAGAGGCCGGCTGGGGCTTGGCCATGATCGACGAATCGGCCTCGGTATCTTCTGCGAAAGGTTCGGGGGCGCGGACTGAGATCTGACGTTCCATGCGTTCTAGGCGCCTCAGATCCTCCTGCTCCTCGACCGGTTCGCGCGCATCGTTCACACTCGTGTCGAGTTGACCGTCGCTATCAGAGTCTTCGAAGCTAGGGGGTTCCCAAAGCTGTTCGAATACCATGTTGTCCTTGAAGGCGCGATCGATGGCACGAAGCACGACCGGATCGAGATCGTCCACGGGCAACGGGGTCACGTCGGAATGCGAGCCACCGAGCGGGGGCGCCATCCCAGGGAGGAAGTCTACCTGCTCGTCGTCAGATTGCTCAGCGATTCTGCCAGCGACAAACATCCCTGGCATCACACCTTCGGCTTCGGGATCAGTGTCCGAACCTCCGGTACTCACGAAGGGGGGGTTGTAGGCAAAGTTCCACGCGTCACGTTTCGTAGCCCAGTCGTCGGCGTCTGCCGCTCTACGGCCGATATCGGCCTCCGAGGGCATGGGAGAGGCCAAAGGAGCAACTTCCTTCCCGGCACTTGCGCGGTACCGGCCGGGATGAGAAGGAATGCCCCACCCTGAAGACTCTGTGGGCGTTTCCCTCGCTGGGACCAAGCGTCCGACCCGTCGACTGGGTCTACGCCGCGCTTTGGAGCTCGGTTCATCCCGAACAGCCGAATCTGCATGATAGTATCGATCAAGCTCAGCTCCGCCCCTACTTTTGCCAACGGCATCATTAATCACTTGAATAGGAACAACCGAAGACACGCCGCCGCTCTCCCTCGATGACACAGAGTGAATGGGCGCAAACGAAACATCGTAGCGCATCTGGCCGATGCGGAACGCCAAGCCGATGACGGCCGCGATGGCACCGCCGGTTATGATGAATCGCCAGATCTGAGAGGTTCGGTCAGACTTTCGGGTCACGACGGCGCCGCCCGGAGCGGCTGACAACACGGCATCCCACATAGTCTCAACCTCCTCGGCTGCCGGCCTGTCCGAAGCGACTTGTTCCAACAGTTTCCCTGTCCGACGCAATTCATCCCACTCGGTCGAGCATTGCGAGCAGGTCTTGAGGTGTGCCTCGAGATCCGACCAGTCACGGTCTGATGCACGTTCGCTACGAGCACTTTCCCGAAGTCGCTGCTCGATCAATTCTCTTGCTTTGTGACAGTCCATGGCACTAACCTAAATCGTCGTGCTTACGTACGCGCTACTCAGCCCGGGTGGCATGGGTAAACTCGTTTGCCCGTGCAGTGCTGCAAGACCCACTGGCAAGCTTTAGTTTGCCCATGCCACTCAACGTGGCGTCACCTCTTGTGGGCGCCGTCTTGATCCTGACGTCACCCGCAAGGGGTGACGCTACACAAGGGTTTCTCCGTGTCTCGAATGTAGCGCCGCCCCTTGTGGGCGGCGTCTTCTTGTCCGTGGCGCCGCCTCGATCCCGACGTCACCCACAAGGGGTGACGCTACATGAAGAAACATCAGCATGGCGGACCTTTGCTTGCACGGTCCACGCGAGCATCGACCTCGTCGCCGGAAACGTAAGGCCGAAGCCGATCCCGAAGTCGGCGGCGAGCCCGAAAGAGCGTCACTTTCACACGTGACTCGCCCCAACCCAGAATCTCGGCCGCCTCACGAATGGCAAAACCCGACATTAAGCACAAGACTATCGCATCCCGCTGAGCACCCGGCAGTTCACTCACGGCGTGCCTTGTCGCGTTACACACTTCCTCGTGGCCTGAAGTATCGGGTGTGTCGTCGCTCGTCGGTATGAGTCGCAGCAGACCTGACGAATCGCAACCTGATCTCTGCCTCGATTCACGTCGTGCCAGCTCGATAGCGACCGAGCGCGTCACGGTAAATAGCCACGTCCCAAACGCACTACGTCCTTTGAACTGCTTGATCGAACGCAGCACACGGAGAAAGGTCTCCTGCACGATCTCGGCGGCCTCATCCCGGCAGCGTGTCCGGTGCCACGCGTATCGCCACACACGATCCACGTACCGGCGGTACAGCGCTTCCAAGGCTGCCATATCGCCTCGTGCGGCTCGATTGGCTAGCTGCGATTCACCGTCGGCCATCGCGTTCTCCTGACTGGTTAGACGACGCCGAACGCCTGCGGTTACAGCAAATCTCGAAAGAAAAACCGTCACATAACTCGTGCGTCCTACCGACACGATCGGACCTTGAATGGCCGGCACAGGTGCCCCATACAACCCGGCACTGAGGTGCGCCGAACATTCGTACCCTTACATCACCGGCTGGGGCACGGATTCATGAAACGGCGGGTGCCACGCCCGCTTCAGCGGCCGGCGAGTCGAACGAACCACCCGTTACATGCCGTACTCGACCGCCCTGTCGCATCGCCTTCTCGCAATTCGTAACTCGTAATTCGTTCATCCTCCATCCCTCATCCTTCATCCTTCTCCCGCCCCCCTGATCGCTCAAACACACCCTCCAGAGCGAGCGCCCGTGAAGTTATTACTGTTGAGGTCGACGCCGCGCGCACCGCCGCCTCACTACAGCAAAGGAGCTTCCGCCATGCCCAAAGTCGTCTCCAACATTAGGCGTCTCGCCAACCGCCCAAACGCCCGAAGCTCGACCGGCCACACCACACCCGAAGGCCGCGCCAAATCCGCGCCAACACCACCTCCGGACCTCGACGGACGAACCATTATGAAAATGAATATACCAAACGAACCCATCTAGAAGTGTGACTGGAACCGACCGCCCGCATCGCGCCGAGTGCAAAACCAGGTTCCGGCCTCCACAGCAGAGTAGAGCTTGCTCTACAGCACTCTCGGGTTTTGTGCAGCAACATGATCTCTATAAACCACGGGGCCAAACCACGTCCCAACCGCCACAGCAAAGCAGAGCTTGCTCTGGGTTGCGCACATTGCCACGGACTTCACTAATAAAACCCGTGCTGATGTCACACTCATTCACGGTGGATCAACGCACGGACACCGCGCCGGCATATCACGCGATCGGCGGTCGCGTTTGTTCGAGGTGACGCAACTCTGTGTCGAGCCACTGTGCCATGACCGTGTGCGTGGGAATCTGTGCCAGCAGCGCCAGGATCAATACGATGGCAACCACAGCACTCAACGGGGAGCGTTCGACCAGGAACGCAAGAGCCGCCAGCAGCGCGGCCCCTTCCACAACGGCGGCACGGATGACCACCACGGAGGCATAGGATGTGCAAAGTTGTACGACGTCGGTGAGAACGGCGCCGTCTGCGGACGACGCTTTCGGTGCCGGAGTGGCACTCGAGTCGACCCGCTTCTTCACGATGTTCGCTCGTGCCGACGTCGTCATCACACCCGGAATCAACATGCGAGCGATCAGCGCAACCACGCCGAACCCCGCGCACAGGTACGTCAGGACGGGCGTCACCGGCGTGTCCCCGGGCGAGGCAGCCACCTCGCCACTGACAACAGCGGCAACGATCAGAAACGCGGTCGCTCCCAGAACCATCATTCCGACGATGACCTGAAGCGGCCGCAGCCGAGCGGCCATGTGGTGCCGGCTTGTCTCGTTCATGTGCCTTACTCCTAACTCAGGGCCGATGCTGAATGTGAGATCGACGGGATTCTCCACGGTTATGCCCGATGCGTCCAGGGGCCTACCGCCTCATGGAGTGGAGATCCGTGTGCGATGAAGGCACTGGCCAGGATAAGAATCAGGCCGTTTGCCGGTTGGGGCATCACCGGATATTATCTCGATCGTGGCTACTGACGACTCCAGGAGCGTTTTGGGCTCCCAGCAGTGGGACGTCGCGGCGTCTGATTGGGCGCTGGAGGGGTCTAAACAACACAGGTTATGCCAACAAGGAGAATCCCATGTACTCGTATCTCGCACGAATGAGGACCACGATCGTGATCGGTCTGGCTGCACTGCTTGTCGGGGGCTGCGCGGGCGGTCCGGCCGGAAAAACCGGCGGCAAGATCAAGGTCACCAAGCTGGACGATCTTCCGCAGCATACCTATCCCGTCTCGGGGAAGGTATCCGATATGCTCCAATCCGAGGAGCAGATCGCGGCTCTGGCGAAGAACGTACGCACTGACATCGAGAACGATCTGGCGACCTACGATATCGACGATCCCACCACGCTTCAGCGAATGCAGAGCAGATTGCTGACGGTCGACTTGCTCCAGAACAGGGACGACGACGCGCTCGCCCGGATCGAGCAGATTCGCGAGCTGGAGGACAAGGAGGCCTCGAAGCTTACAACGGGCCTGGTAACAAGGGCCTCGATCGCCGCCAAACGTGAGTCCGGTTCAGACGTGAGTGATGCATCATTCAAGGCCGCATTTCGACAGCATCTGGCCGAAGCCGCCGGCAAATTGCCCTGGGATGTCGTACAGGACGAAATCCAGGGGGCCAAAGGGCGGCAGGAGATTCGAAGCGAGAACCTGCTGCTCGGGCTCGTCCAGGCCCAGGTCGATCCGGTGGTGGAGCAGACCGGGGAGATGAACGCCGACCAGGCCTCGATGGTGCTCGGCATCCACTTCTCACTCAAAGAGCGGCTGCCCTTGAAGGATGACGTCATCGCCGTCTATCAGAAGCTGATCGACGCACACAAGGAGATCAAGCCGGACATCTGGGGTGCCCGCTCCGTGGCACTTTCTCCAAACGAGAACTACACTCCCGTGCTCATGGGGGTCTGGGACTCCGGGACCGACGAGACCGTCTTTGCGGACCGGCTCTTCGTGAATCCTGGGGAGCGGATCGACGGTGCCGACAATGACGGCAACGGGTACGTGGACGACGTGCACGGCATCGCCTACGACATCCACGCCCGCCGCACAACCGAACTACTGTGCCCGCTGGAAGACGCGGCCGACCGCATCCCGCAGGTCATGAAGTACCTCAAGGGACTCATGGAGCTTCAGGCGGCGATCGACAGTCCCGATGCCTCCGCCCTCAAGCGGTATCTGGGCACTCTCGATCCCAAGGACATGCAAGGCTTCTTCGAGGATCTGGGACTGGCCGGCAACTACTCCCACGGGACGCACGTCGGCGGCCTGATGGTCGACGGCAATCCGTTCGCGAAACTTCTGATCGCGCGACTCAGTTACGACCATCACATGAAGCCCGTTGCCCGAACCGCCGAATGGGGCTATCGCGACGCGGCCAAATGCCGTGACACAGTCGAGTATTTCAAGCAGAACGGCGTGCGAGTCGTGAACATGAGCTGGGGCGAGATGCAGCAGGACGCCGAGGATTCACTCGAAGCCAACGGCATAGGCAAGGATGCCAAGGAGCGCCGAGCCATCGCACGGCAGGTTTTCGGCCTCCAGCGTGAGGGACTGTATAACGCGATCAAGAATGCGCCGGATATTCTTTTCGTGTGTGCGGCCGGCAACGCCGACTCCGACGTCGAGTTCGAGGAGGACATCCCGTCGTCCTTCGATCTGCCGAATCTCCTCGTGGTCGGTGCGGTCGATCAGGCCGGCGATCCGACCTCATTCACCAGCTTCGGTCGGACGGTCAAGGTCTATGCCAGCGGGTTCGAGGTCGAAAGCTACGTTCCCGGCGGCCAGCGGATGAAGATGTCGGGGACGTCGATGTCCTCGCCGAACGTCGCCAACCTGGCCGGCAAGATTCTGGCGATCAAGCCGAAGCTCAAACCGGCACAGGTGATCGGCCTGATCAAGAAGGGCGCCGATCGGAAAAAAACCGGCGATACCACGATCCTGCTGATGAACCCGAAACGGACCTTGGAAAAGCTGTAACCTGAAGCGCAGTCCGTTTGAGCGATAATACCGGCATGGTGTGCCACTGCTGTGTCAGCAGTGTCGAATGTAAAGTGTGCCACTGCTGTGTCAGCAGTGCCGAATCGAAGGAGCAAAACATGAAGATCCTCGCCCTGCTCGGTAGTCCGCGCAAGGACGGCAACACCCGGGCCGTGCTGGACATGATCCTCGAGTCGGCCGATGCGGCCGGCGCGATTACCGAAGTCATCGAACTTTCCGAACTGAAGAACCTCACCGGTTGCATGGAGTGCTACGGTTGTCAGGCCACCGGCGATGAGCCCGGCTGCGTCGTTCAGGACGACATGCAGCCGATCCTCGCCAAAGCCATGGACGCCGACGTGATCGTGTGGGCCAGCCCCGTTTTCTGCTGGGCACCATCGTGGCTGATCAAGATGGCCATGGACCGCTTCTTCTGCATGTTCAAGTTCGAAGAAGGGCTCGAAGACCCCAAATGTCTGCTCGCCGGACGGAAGATGGCCGCTGTCATCACGGCCGGTGGAGGTGAGGACGATGGGGCCGACTCAGTGCAGGAAACGTGCAGGCGTTTAGCCCAGTACAGCAAGACGGAGTGGCTCGGCGCGTTCATCGCCGCCAAAGTGGAGAGCCCGGACGCAATACGAACTGATAAAGGCCTTGCAGAGCGAGCGACGGCATTCGGGCGTAAGCTAGTATCTTGAAATAGTTAGAGCTTTTTCGCTTTTGGTGTAGCGCCGCCCCTTGTGGGCGGCGACTTACACAAATGTGGGTAACGCACGAGAGGTTGCACTACGCTCTGGCGACCGGGAACGACTTCTTCAACAGGTTGCTAATACTCTGACACAGGCAATGTGATGGATACCTTGACTAGACGCACGTCCGCCATAGCTTTCGCCACCTTGGCATGCCCGCGCCCGACTCCGTCGGGCTTGAGCTTGGCACCCGTCAACTGAGTCATGACAGAGCTAGCGAAGGCTCGAACCCTCACGATCACGCGAACCCTTCTTGGACGGCCTTACGCCGTTCGAGAAAGACTGCATGTCATCGACGTTCAAGACGCCGTCGCGGTTCAGGTCACCGACCGAAAGGTCGCCAAGACCATTCGCCCGCAGATCCTCGACGCTGATCTCAGTCGTCGCCGCACCGGCGACCGCACCACCGCAGCAGCATTCCTTGCTGCTGGCGAGGAGGTCCATCGTGACGAACGTGAAGTCGAGTACGCTGACCACACCGTCGCCGTTGATGTCGGCGTTGGGACCCTGCGTGCCACAAGGAGTGTCAACCGTGC
>JAUXGE010000376.1 GCA_030622435.1 Planctomycetota bacterium | reverse complement strand
TGACCGCGGTCGCGCCCGATCTGGCGTTGAACTTGGCCGGTCCGAAATCCGGCTTCCACTGAGGCTTCGTCAATCGCTCCGAGAGAGCTTCATACTCGCCCGCACGAACGACGGCCAGGTTGCGCCGATCCGGGGTGAGCGCCGCGTTCTCATAGCAGAATATCGTCAGGCCGAGTTCCTCGCCGAGCCTCTTGGCCAGCTTGCGCGCATACTCGGCTGTCTCCTCCATCGTGATGTTGGCCACGGGCACGAGCGGGCAGACATCTGTGGCTCCAAAACGCGGGTGCGCGCCGTGGTGCTTGCTCATGTCGATCAGCTCGCTTGCCTTCTTGATAGCGCGCACGGCCGCATCGAGGACCACGTCGGGCGAGCCGACAAAGGTCACCACGGTTCGGTTGGTGGCCTGGCCCGGGTCGACGTCGAGCAGTGTGGCCCCATCCACGGATTCGATTTGATCCGTGATCTGCTTGATGAGGGCGAGATCTTTTCCTTCACTGAAATTCGGGACGCATTCGATCAGTTGGTCTGCCATCGGTCAGAGATCCTTAGCGTTCGGTTTTGGGAGTGTCACCCCATCCACATTCGATTGTCAGGCAGTTGTCGGGCTACCGCTGCCAGGCACGACCGCCGTGGGAGCATCGTAAGGCAAAACCGGCGCGTATGCGAATGGTGTGGGTGACGCTCACGAATCGCGCTTCGGAGGCGAGAATCCGCGCGGAATGACCCTTGACGCTTCGCGCAAAAGGGGAGCAGGCTGCCGATCGGATCGGCACATTGACGCACCCTACGCGTTATCGCTGGGAGGTCGTCGTGCCGCGCTCGGCCGACACGGGGGTCGGCCGCTACATCGCTGTGGTGCGTCGGGGACGCACCGTACACGCGCAACAATAAGAAGGTGGGTCCAATGACCCACCCTACGCGCTACGTCACTACGGATCGGCGAAATGACCCACCCTACGGCTGGGAGGGCGAGGTGCAGAGTTGTTGGATCCGCTCCACGATGGGGCAACTCGGCCGGACAGCCCGCCATTGTTGGCAAAGAGACGGGAGGCGTTCGAGGTCTGCGTCGCCGGCGTTTTGGACCCATTGGGCCAAGCGTTCGAGCACGTTGTCGATTGGCCGATTGTCTCCTTCCGTCAGCGTAGCCGGCGGAACACCGTGGACCAATTTCAGTGCGGCCTCTGCCGCCGTGGCCGGGTGCTCGGCTGCTGCCACAAGCAGCGCCTTCTCGACAAGAGGTCCGGTGAAACGGCGAGCCTCAGCCGATCGTCGCCAGAGGGAGCAGATAGTCTCCCACTGCGCACCGACTTCCGCCCAGGCGGCGTAAAGCCAGCGATCGATGATCGCCTGCTGTGCCTTGCCTAGCAGATCAGCCGTGAGGTCCGCCTCCCCGTCGGGGCTTGGGCCGGTCAGGTGTTCCTCGGCAATCTCGAGCAGGACCGGCGTGTCGGTCTCCCGGATCGAGTCGGTCTGGTTGTAGATCCGTCCGACGCGTTCGCGGGAATCGGGCGCCACATTGGCAAATCCCCGCGATGTCCGATGAGTGAGCACGTCGATCTCGTTATGTTGCCAGTGACGCTCCACGAATGAGAGCCATTCGGTCGTCGGCACATCCGGCGCATCCAGCGCATCCGGCACATTGTCGGTCGACGGGTCGACGTATTCAAAAGATCGACCTGCGATGCGCGACTTTACCACACCTGGTTCGTCATGGGAAAGTGAAAGTCGGTGTGAGCGCCCGACTGAGAATCGCAATCCCGCACTGAATGAGAGATCCTGCCTCATGGGACCGGGCACCCCCATCAAGAGTGCCTCGGTGATGGGCATCCAGCCGTCCGGCACGTTGACGATCACACTCCGATCCAGGAGAAGGCTGTTGAGGATGGCACGCCCCCAGGCCGGAGGAAGAGATCCGCCCAGAGCTGCTTTGATGGTTCTGGTTTGCAAAGGCCGGCCAGCCTCAGACTGCAGTGGTTGAATGGTCAAATTCAATTCCGGCAGTACCGGCGGAGGCTTGAGTTGTGGAACTGACAATCCGGCTTCGACCATTGCCCGTAGCACGACAAAGGGGTTATAGCCGCAAGAAGGAAAGTTCTCTCGGTCAAACACGACGCAGTGCGTGTAGACACGGTGTCCACCACGGCCCGTGTGTTCCGCACCCGCCGTGCACGACAGTGCCACGCACAGCCGCTCACGAGGCAGCGTATAGAATGAGGCCGCCACGACGTCGTTCCCCTGATCGGCGGGTTCGTCTCCCGATTGACAGAGGGCATCGTGAGATGGTGAGGATCTCGTTATGGCCTGCTTCTCGTCCGGCCTCAGGCCACGGCTTGCCGCTATGATCCGATACCCCTCCCCCATCGGTGTACGAACCGATGTGAAGATGGCCTGATCACACGTGATGTTCTTAGTCGACATCGTCGTGTCAGCTCCCCTTCCCCAGGCAAGAACCGGTCATTTGCCGAGCTTATCGAGTACCCACTCGAACGGCTCTATGATTCCCCTCGGTGCAATGTGTAGCGGATATGGAATGACATTCTCCGAGTTGTCTGAACCGTAGCCCAGCGCGCCTACAACACTTGCAGCGAAAAACTCGAAGCTCTTGAACCGGCTTTCACACATGTTCCAGAGCCGATTCAGATTGGTTCGTGCAAAGCCCCTAGGATTGTCGAAGCATTCCGGGCAGTAGTCGGCCTTTGAGAGCACGGCGGCCACGGGTGTACTCAAACGCTCTTCGCGCTTCGATGCCAGAACACCATCCAGGTAGCTCATCAGTTTCAATGCAAAGAAGTCGGGCTGGGGCGACCCCGCAGACGCCAGCGCCGCATCCACCAGCAGGATCGCTCCCGAACTCTTCTCGAGAAGGGAACGAATCATTGTGAAGGTCTTCGGCGAGGCTATTTCGGCCGCAATGGCTTCACCTGCCATATCCGGCATGACCAAGTCATGGATCTTGGCTCCTCGTTTGCGTTTGGCTACCTGGAAGTAGGCCCAGTGCCACTCATCGACCTCCATAGGGGTCTTTGGAGGGAACTGCCGCGCGCCGAGGTAACTGATGACGTTGTGTTGGAGGTTGACGGAGTAGGCGCCTTTTGGGACGGCTTCGAAATCCTGCGCTCGTTTAGAGAGCATGTCGAGCAACATCCCCAGATAGACGGTCTTCCCGACATTGCTGTCGCCGATGACGGTCGTGATGCAAGGATCGCGCTCTTGAGCCAGGGCTTCCTGGATCAGCGCCATCGGGGCGCCGCAGCTCTCACACACAATCGCATCATCCTGGTTTTCGACTTCACAGATCAGACACGGGAGGGTCCCGGCTGCTGTCGCTGAGTGCGTTGCGGAGGACATAGTGCTCACCGAATCATTTGTGGTTAGTTTTACTCGCCGTTCATCCACGTCGCCTCGCTGAGATCCATGGCGCACCGGAAACCGGTGTTGTGGACACGGGCGAGTGCCAATTGCCCCGTGCGGAAATAGTTCGTAGCTTGCGTCTCGAAATACGTGTCGAACGCGCCGCCGCGCGTCACATGCATCGGCATTTCGCCGATGATCGGCCGACCCTCGTCGTCAGTGACAAGGTACTCCGTATCAGTCCACTCCCATACATTGCCCACGAGTTGCCGGACCTGATTGGGCGCGACCCCTTTCGCGTAGCGATCGACCTCCACTGTCGTATTGTGGCGGGAAGTCCAGATGTTGCACCGCACGTTGTCCATTGCATCGCCCCACGGAAAGCGACGCATCAGGTCTGCCGAACTCTTGATGTGCCAGGATGCCGCCATCTGCCATTCGGCTTCGGTGGGTAAGCGCTGGCCGATCCACAGGGCGTATGCCTGAGCCTCGTACCAACTGAGCCCGACGACCGGATGGTCGGCAACCTTCTTGTCATGACGCCCGGATAACCAGAAGCGCGGACCCGGTTGCCCCGTCAGGTCCTTCAACTCGATCAGGTGAGGCCAGATTTCTTCAGGCCAGCAATCCAGCGCGTCGTACCCGCCGGCATCTACGAACTTCTGAAACCGGGCGTTTGTCACACAGTGCACGTCCAGCAGAAACGGTGCGACCTCGATGTCCTCCTCCGCTGAGCCGGGCTGTGCCCCGAGCGTCTGAGGCATCGTCACGCTTCCGGCCGGTACCAACGCCATGCGGCGTTCGAGTTCCTGTTCAGCCTTTCTGAAGAGCCCTTTTCCGTCCGGCTGGGAGCGCCACTTGCCTTCGTCACGCAGGATCGTGTTGTAGCGCCCCTGCTGCAAGAGGCGTTTTAGCGGGTCGCTGTCAAAAGCCTCGGATGGGGCGGGATCAAAGTCCGAGGGTATGGCGTTCTCAAGGTATGCCACATCCTCTGAG
>JAUXGE010000267.1 GCA_030622435.1 Planctomycetota bacterium | reverse complement strand
ATCCTGCAATCACCGTGCAAGCGCAGGCTTCCAGCCTGCAAACACCGTAGTAGAGCAGGCTTCCATCCTGCAATCACCGTGCTGCCGCCACACCGGTACTACCTTCCGCCAGCGCCAACCGACGCGACTTTGAATAAACCGGTGACTGTCCCGAATTAAAACCGAATTAACACGCGATCACGCTTGCTCCCCCTGTCGCTTCATCAGGGGGTCTCTGTCGGCTGCGCAAGGGTCGCTTCGCCGCTCCCCACCGTCGGACCCAGAAGATGCCGGAGAAACTCATTGTCGGTTGAAAGCACAAGGCGGGTGCCTGAGCCCAACGTTTTCTTGTAGGTCTCCAGATGCCGGAGGAACTGGTAGAACTCGGGCGACTCCGAATAAGCCTCGGCCGCGATCCGAATCACTTCCGCCTTCGCCCGCCCGCGGATCTCCGCCGCTCGCTGCTGTTGTTCTCCCTTTATTCCGTCGAGTTCCTTGGTGGTAAGCCCTAGAATGCGGTTCTTCTCCTCCTCGGCCTCGGATTCGAAGAGCTTGGCGATCCGTATGCGCTCGGACTTCATCCGATCGTACACGGTCTTGCGGACCGACTCGATGTAGTTGACACGCTTGATGTGAACTACGCTTAGCTCCATGCCGTATCGTTTTTTGAGGCCGACACTGGCGACGGTGAGTATCTCGGCTTCCATCTTGGCCCGCCCGACGGAGATACGATCCTGGGTGGATGCGGCATCGCGCGCAAGCTCGTCGCTCTCGTAGAGCAGTTCCCGGTTGCTGCTGCGCACCACCTCGATCAGGTTGTTTCGTGCGACCACGTCGCGGACGGCGGAGTCGACAAGGTCGTCAAGAATCTTATAGCCGCGGTTCTCCGTGCGGACGGCCTGGAAGAACTTCATGGGGTCCACGATCCGCCATCGGGCCCACACGTCAATGAAGATGCGCTTCTTGTCGAGCGTCTGCATGTTCTCGGGATCGCCATCCCACGGCAGTAAACGCTTCTCCAGACGGTGGATCTTTTGGATGAATGGCGGCTTGAAGTAGAGCCCGGCCTCGGTTCGGACCCGGACCGGATCTCCAAACTGCGTAACCACCGCCTGCCATCCTTCTGGCACAGTGTACGTCATTGCCGGGAGGACAACTGCAGCCAGGATCACGATCACCAGAGGGACAATAGCTTTCATCGTCCACCCCCTTTCTGACCTTCGGCCGGTAGGTCGGCGGGATTCAGGTTCAACATCGGAAGCAACCCGCGAACCGATTCGTCGATCACGGTGATGCCGTCCACTTGGGCAAGTGCCTCCTCCATCGTTTCCAGGTAGAGGCGCGTCCGAGTGACCTCCGGCGCCTTCTCGTATTCGGCCAACTGGGCGAGAAACGCGTTCGCACGCCCGGTCATTTCAGGCACCACGCGCTCCCGGTATCCCTCCGCTTCCGAGATCATGCGATCACGTTGTCCCCGGGCGGCGGGAATGACGCGGTTGCGTTCCCCACGGGCCTCGTTGACAACCCGCTCCTTGTTTTGCCGGGCGCGGTTGACCGCATCGAACGCATCTTTGACTGCTTCGGGCGGCGTGGCTGACTGGAGCTTGACGGTTACGACCTCAACGCCGGCCTCGAAGTTGTCCACCATCTCCTGAATCTCCCGTTTGGCTTCGCTGGCGATCTCCTCGCGCCCCCGCGTAATGACTTCGTCGACACTCCGGTCGCCGACCAGCTTCCGAAGGACTGCTTCGGCGGCGTTCCGGATCGTGTTCTCCACAGAGACCTTGTTGCTGGGGTGTCCTCCGATCCTGAACAAATAGTGTTGCGCATCCTTGATGCGGTACTGGACGATCCATTCCACGTGGGCCAAGTTCAGATCGCCGGTTAGCATGCGGGCCATCGTCTCGTGTTCCGGCGATTGCGAGGCGTACCGGGTGACCTGCCCTGGACGGATTGTCCCAAACCCGAACTCCAACGTCTGAATCTGCTGAACCGGTACGACCATTACCGTTTCGATCGGCCAGGGCCACTTTGCGTGCAACCCCGGAAGCGTCGTGTCGAAATACTTTCCGAAGCGAAGGACCACCCCTTCGCTGTCCGCCTCCACCGAGTAGAGCACGCTGCCCCCGCCCCACACCGCCAGAAAGAAAATCAGGCCGAAGATAATCCATCCCCGATAGCGGTTTGCGTAGTACCGTATGACCACCTCGATTGGACTCGACGTAGGCTCCATCTTCAGATCCTTATGCAATGCCGCCAGACACGTGAGCCCGGGTGGAACTCCGCGTCCTTGGCTTCCATGAATTCGGCCTGCCGGGCTGCGAGATACGACATCCATCGCGCCGCGGCCTGAGTATCAATGCTGCTCGCTCAGCCGAGAATATCAAGTGACCTTTCGACGGTCCCGTCTACGCGTATCTCCTATCAACCGTGCTGAAGGGTAACATCCCGTTGAATGGATGACCACACTGATTCCGGGCGACCTGCTGACGATCGATCGCGCCCTTCGTCCGACGGCTGATCGGAAGCGTTAGAACCCAAGCCTGATGGGTTGGCCGCCGGCCTCCCGTAGCCCCCCCTGCGATCGTCAAAGGCCCCTTCCATTGCATGGCCGGAATCAGACCCGCTACGCCCGCCACGATGTAGGCCAGTCTGCCCGGCAACGCATCGACCGCTGGGCGGGACAAGTGCGAGGTCACGATGAAAACACAGGGAGAAATCGAGGCTGCCATATGCGAGGGCATCGGGCGTTTTGAACAGGAGTTTATGGGGCGGGGCTCACAGGGTATTCATTCCCACTTGATTAATGGCCTTGTCGTGATTCGCCTCGAGGGCGTTCTGACCGCGGCCGAGCAGCAACTGGTCCAGTCGCTGCCGAGCGAAAAGGGCAGGGGTCTGCTCAAACAAGTGAGGATCCAGCTGATCGAAACGGCCCGGCCGGTCTTGGAATCGATGGTCCTGGAGGCCACGGGCACCAAGGTCGTGAGCCTGCACCATGACTTCAGCACCGCCACCGGCGAAGAGATTGTGGTCTTCACCTTGGCCGAGTCGCCCCTCGTCCGCGAAAAGACGAAACGGTAACCGCCCCTTCGGGCTCACAATGCATTGCACCCCCAGTGGACAAGACAAGCGGATTGTCTTCCGGGAGTCTTCTCCCCACCAGCATGTGAGCGATTTGGGGGCAGGACCGCGGCGAGCAACGGCATTTGATTGCGAAGGTTCACGGCCTGAAACACGCGAGACACGGCAGCACGCAGAAGTGCCAGGCAGCTTGTATGACAGAGGTTGCGGACACTGTCCCCCGTCACTGATTGAGGGCGTCCGGTTCACGCCGCGCGTTCCCTTTTCTGTCGAAGGGAATCGGCGTCGCTTCGGGGAAGCCAACCGCCCGGCACCGAGGGCACCGTAGCGCAGGCTTCCAGCCTGCCAACACCGTGCAAACGCAGGCTTCCATCCTGCAATCACCGTGCAAGCGCAGGCTTCCAGCCTGCAAACACCGTAGTAGAGCAGGCTTCCATCCTGCAATCACCGTGCTGCCGACACACCGGTATTACCTTCCGCCAGTGTCAACCGACGCAACTTTGAATAAACAGGTGACTGTCCCGACTTGCCCCGACTTGCCGACTTGCCAAAGCGGTATAAGTACGCTGGCGGAACTCCTTGGGCTTGGCCCAAGGCATCCGTGACTTGGTGCAAAATGAGCCTCGGAGGCCATTCGCAGTTGGGAATCCAATAGAATGGCCCCAAGGCTCAAAACCTGAGTGCGGGCTGAGTGCTGCCCAGCGGTAAAAAGCGGGGGAGGTGCCGTTACCAGCCCGTGGTAGGCCACTGGCAACGACACGACTCCCCCTGCATTCTTGGGCTGTCTTCGTCCGGCGGAGACTAGAAGTTGACGTTGACGTCGCAGTTGGCCGCCAGGAGCCGAGCCTTCGTTACCGTGATGTAGGGATTGCTGCTGATCTTGGTGACGAACAGCGGATCACAGCCGAACATGTTGATCAGGGGGGACCGACCGGGAGCGATGCCGTCCTCGGGAACGCGGAGCAGGTGGCCGCTCCAGTTGCAGATGTAACTTCCGCAATCGTTGATCTGCTCGAACGGAACGACCGTGCCCATTTGACCTTCCTTGTAGGAATCCTTGGTTCCCTGCGTCGTGGTACTCGACATAGTGTGTTCTCCAATCTGAAGCCAATCGTGCTGAAATGAGTCCCGACCCATGCGGAACTGCCTTCGAGTGAGCCATCGTCTGATTCACAAGACTCCTTTAATTACTGATGCTCACTTTGATTATCGAGCCCTACCGGGGAACTGTCTCTCTTGAAGACGGAAGGGTGCCTGGCGGCTTGGTAACTCAGCCGGTTGGGGGGGAGCCTCCACGGCCGGCCACCGGGACGCCTTCGAAACGCCAAATAATCCAGGGGATCACGAGCCCCGGTGAGGTGCAGCCGAATGTCTCTCTCCCGCCCGAAGGCCAGGCCCGGACTTCCTCCTGGTCGATCCGGTGGGTGGTCCGGTCAGGTGCCGACGGACAGAACTTTACCGGTTTCGTGAAGCCATGTGCGACGGGTGGTCCGGTCACGTGCCGACGGACATGGAGCGAACCCGGACAGGCGGGGTATAATCAGATAGGGCCGCCGGGCCCCGACGCCCGGAGTACGGAGCCCATCCATGATCCGCAAGATTGTCATCGCATTGCTGACGCTGGGGGCCGTGGGAATCGGCGTCGCTTTGGGGATGCCAACTGCCCGGCACCGGGGGCACCGTAGCGCAGGCTTCCAGCCTGCCAACCCCGTGCTGGCGCAGGCTACCAGCCTGCCAACACCGTGCTGCCGCCATACCGGTATTACTTCCGCCTGCGCCAACCGACGCGACTGTTAATAAACCGGTGACTGTCCCGAATTACCCCGAATTACCACCAACCCGAGAACCCTTGAACGGGACATGTCTTGCCCTCCAAGATATCCGACACCTGAACGTGGACTTCTACACCGCCACCCGCCGCCTGACCAGCACGACCGTACCGGCGGAAAGGATGAGCAGCGACATCGTGAGAAGTCCCCATTCGGAAGTCGTCGGAATTGCCGTGGGACCGAGAGCCAGCCCGAAGATATCACCCGTACCGGCAACCAAATCCATGCGGTTATGTCCGTCCAGGTCGCTTCGGACGATGCTGCCGTCCCCAAAGTACATGTAGCCAGCGGTGGGGTCGAGAACAAGAGCCTGTATAGGATAGAACATGATGGAGACGAGAATCTCTTCATAAGAGCCATCGAGGTTAGCACGCCCGACGTGTCCGGAGTCGATGATAGCTCCGGCCCAGTAGACCTTCCCTGCCTCCAGGTCAAGGGCAACCTGCGCTGCGCCGCCCATATTGAGATCTATGAGGTCCTCGACACCCGAGCCGTCCAAATTGGCCCGGCGGATCGCGGCTCCATCGGCCCAGTACATTTTGCCTGCGTTGACGTCGAGAGCGATGCCGCGCGGATCTACCAACCCGGCGGTCAGGACGTGTTCGATGTTCGCCCCGTCCAGGTCCGCGCGCTTGATCGTGCCGTCGGCGACTGCGGACTCTCCGCTGTTCGTCCAGTACATGATGCCAGCGTCCAGGTCGAGCGCAAGGCCGTACGGAGACGACAACCCTACGACTACATCTTCGACGTCGGTACCGTCCAGATTCGCGCGTTGAATCTTGTTGTTGTAAAAGTCGGTCCAGTACACTCTTCCTTTCGTGGGGGCAACCGCGATGCTCTTGGCACCGCTAAGGCCGATCGTAACAAGCGCCTCAACATGCGACCCATCGACATCGGCGTGCCACACCGAGTGACGCTTTGTCCAATAGATCTTCTTCGCCTCAGCGACCTGACCGAACGCCAACACCACCACCGACCCGAGAACGATTGCACGGAACATGTCTTGCCCTCCAAGAAAGGCGAACATCGAACCTGCTGCTATGAGTCTATGTCGAACGCGGACCTACACTGCCACGCGACGCCGGACGGACAGGACCTTGCCCACGGAAAGCACCAGCAGCGTCAGCACAACGAGTCCCCACACCGATGTGGCGGGTATCGGGGGCGGCAGGCAGTCCTCGGGGCAACTGGAAGCATCCTCGCCAGAGTCGCAGATGTCGTTGCCGCACTCGGCCGGAAGTACGGTGATGAGGGCTGCCGTGAGGTCGGGATAGACTACCCACTGGTTGCCGAGCACCAGGAATGTGTCCGGGTAGCCTAGTAACTCCATCGTGAACGTACCAGCCGCCTCGGGCGGAACGACGAGCGTGAGTGTGCCGCCGTACTTTGGTGGTGCCACATAGGCTGGATACCCCAGCCACACTACTGTGACGCCATAGCGGAAGCCCATACCGATGAGGGGGTCCCACTTGCTCAGGTCCACGGCGCCCAATGTTGGGATGCCGTGGAACACGTAGTCGGAACGGTCCTCATCTATGAACGCGCCGTCCTCCGGATGGTGGTTCGGGCCGGCGCAGAACCCCTGAAATCCTCCAGGGATCCAGCATACCCGGCCCTCGGGGCAGTCCAGGTCGTCGTGGCAGAACGCTGAGTTGTCGAGGTCATCCCATCCGAAAGGCATGAGCGTTCCGGCATCGCCGCTCGTCGAGCCTGCGGCGTCAATAGACGCCTGATAGGATTTTATCCCCACCGGATCCCAATCT
>JAUXGE010000098.1 GCA_030622435.1 Planctomycetota bacterium | reverse complement strand
GCGTAATCCGTAGCCGTCCATGCCGGATGGGTCGGACCGAAGACGGTCACGACCGGCACGTCGAAGGCCTTGGCGATGTGCCGCGGTCCGGCATCATTGCAGATCAACAGATCGCTGCGACGAATGAGCGGCTTCAATTCGCCCAGCGTCAGCCTCGGGGCATCGAAGACGACGCCGTCATGCCTCATTGTCGATCCGATCCGACGCGCGATCTGTTCTTCGCCCGGGCCACAGGTTATCAAAACGGCTGCGCGTCGAGCCTCGATCAGACGATCGGCGACGCCCGCAAACCGCTCGGGCATCCAGCACTTCGATGCCCCGTACTTCGCACCGGGACTGATCACCACGAGAGGACGGTGCTCGGCAAGCCCCAGCGAAGCCAACCGCCTGTGAACCGATCCCTCGCAGTCCGAAGTCGTGGACAGTTCCAATCGGTGATCAGGCCTGTCGCAGCCGATCGCCTCGGCCAGGTCTGCGTAGTACTCCACCAGAGGCATCGGAACAAACCGGCCCGGCGGTACCGGCGGCATGGACGAACCTGCCCGCTTTGCGACCCGGGTGTACAGCCCATCGCCATCTCGCCGGTTCGATACTGGCAATCGATCGGTCAGCAGCAACCCGCGACCATCTCGATCATAACCTATCCGTCTTGTGGCACCGGCAAGCAGGGCGGTCAGCGCCCCGCGAAACGAGTTCAGCAACAGGACCGCCCAATCGAAACGCCGACTCCGGAGATTACGGACGAACTTGCGATAATCCCGGTGGATGGGCAACCGCCTCTCCTTCATAGGCCACTCGATGCACTCGTCCATCCAGTCACCACCATGGACGAGATCGCGAAGGTTCGGTTCCGCCAGCAACGTGATCCGGGCATTCGCGAAGCGTCGTCGGATCGCCCGCAGCGTGGGAGTGGCCATCACGAAGTCGCCCACCCAGGTTGGAAGCACAACGAGGATGGACTGCGGATCGGGATCGCCCGGCTGGTGAAATCGATTCATCTCGGTATTGTAATCCCTGCGCCGGGCGGTGCCCATCGAAGCAGTACAATCCAAAGCAGCCTGTCGCGTGACGCTCTCGGGCGGGTGAAGGACTCGCCCAGGACGGGCACGGGACAGCGGATGTTCTGTGTCATCCTCCCGTCTACCGGAGATTGTAGCGGCCTGCATCCCCGCAGGCCGTTTTCCCAGGCTGGGCCTGTGGGCACACGATGGCCAGCGGGGGTACGTGTTTAACGGTGGGTGGCATGGACAAGCGACCGCGGGGCCAAGCAGCCAGGGCTACCTTACACGTGACCAGGACTAGCATGTGACCGATACCCCGAGGTGCAGTTTGCCCGTGTTGCCGGAAAGAGCCTCGCGAGCACGGGCAAGGATCGCTGGCGAACGTTATCCTCGGATCAGAGTCTCGCTGGAAGCGATCCTTGCCCATGCCACCCGAATTTGGCTAAACACATGCGACGGGGACGCCGGCCGCTACAGAAGGACACGAATTCTGCTCACTGACGACACATTATGGCACAGCCCCTGTTCACGGAAACCCCGGCATCTGGTTGTTCGGACAGAACCTGAGGCATAGAATTAAAACACTGGAGCAGAGCGTCGTGGAAGAACCTCAAAGCCCGATACAACCCAATCCGAGCATGGCCACGGGCCCCGAAGGAGACCCTCCGCCCGCGAACCACCCATTGGAGGTAGCCGCTCGTCGAGGGATCGGTCCGCTCAGTCCCCTTGGGCAGAGTGCCTGGCATGGTCATGCCAAGCCCTGCGTAACCTGTGGACAGCTCGTGGAACGCGAAGCGACTGAGTGTGGAGAGTGCGGACAGGATCTCTCCAGTGAAATGATCGAGAAGATGTGTGCCCACGCCGGACCCTGGTACGTACTGGAGCACGTCAGGCCCTTTCCGGGCGTGTCGCTCGAACGGATCATCCGCCAGGTACGTCGCGGGCTCATCACCGAGACATCCATCGTCCGTGGACCCGCCACCGAGTATCAGTGGCGGTACGCGGTCGAGACCCCGGGCCTGTGCCGCTATTTCGGCCGGTGCTGGAACTGCCACGAAGCCGTCTCACCGTCCGAAACGCACTGCAAGTATTGCCTGTCGAACCTCTCCTTCGAACAGCGGCACCCCGCCCCGGCCGTACCGCCCTCTCCTCAATCGGTTGTGTCCGCGATGGGGCCGGGATCGGATATGTCGGTCGAGCCTGGCGCGCAGCTCACGGATGCGGCCACGGATCCGAGGCATGATGAGGCGTTTCAGGCTCTGGCTGCGGTAGGACCGGACGACAGCTCGGCAGGTAGTGCCAATCAGCCAGGAGCATCGTCACACGCAGTCAATCCGACATCCTCGGAAGATCTGAAACACCTCTCTGCCGTCGTGAGTCGCAATGATCTACCGGCACATGACGCTCTGTGGGATGAACCACCACGTATCGCAGGAATCCGCGCAACTTGGGTGGCTACTGCGTTGATCATCATCGTCATCATCGCGCTGCTCTGGTTTACACAGTCACGGGGCGGGAGCAACCCCACACCACCCGCTGCAGCAGGTATTGTCCTACCTCAGTGATTGCAGACCTACTCCTCACTCCGCACGGGTGCCACGGTCAAGACCCGGCAAAGCCGGGGGCGGCCATGTTCGTCGCAAGCCGATTCGGTGCGTCGGGGACGCACCCTACGCGGGCACTGCTGACACAGTAGTTCCACACAGGTGCGAACCCGAACCGCGGGCATCAGCCCGCGCGGATGTCGGGGCAGTGCTGGGCGGGAACCAAGCGGACTCAGGTGCCGCGTGATCAGTGCTTCAGAGCGCGGCAGACTTCCGGGTCGGTGGCGGGGAAACCCGGAACGAGTTGAACGTCGTTCGAACGGGTGGGCACCTCCACACCTGTGTAACGGCGGATGTTCCCGATCAGCCAGAGGTTATCGCGCTGCGGACCGTACACCGGGTGCGTAGTCCATCTCGCGGAACCGTCAAGAGTGAGCACCGTCTGCCCCCTGCCCCCGTGGGCGGGCGAGTTCGTGGACTCGGGATCTACGGCCGCGTTGAAGCGGGCACCCACAAACAGCGGATTCGTGTCGCCTATGTAGACGATCGGTGTCATCGGTCTGATGTTCGGATTGGGACCGGCAAAGTTCAGTGCCGCGTAGCTGACATTGCATGTGCTCGGGAAGTCATCATAGGACGAGATATCAGCTAACCGCATCGGGACGGCCATGTCTGAACCCGGACAGACGAAATCCCCGGGCATCGGTCCGCAGCCGAGTTTGAGCAATAGATACAGATGCCTGCTGTTCGATGCGTAGGGTCTGCCCGTAGCCCCGGACGGCAACCACGACGCACCGGCCAGATGACCGGCGAAGGGGAGGGCGTCCTTGAAATCCTGCCGGTACGTGCTGACACCACGAAAGACCGAAGCCAGATTACTCGCGCACGCAGTGCGCTGCGAACGGCTACGCAACTCGCTCGCGCCGGGGATGACCAGGCCGATCAACAGAGCGATGCACGCGGCCGCCGCAATCACGTCTCGCATCGGCAGTGACGGGAAACGGAACAGACCGCCTGTCTCGGGCACGGTTTCCCTAGCAGGGAGATCACCACGGCCATGCTCCGCCACATAGTCGAGTACCTTGTCAGCCAGATTCGGCTGGGGAGCCGAGACCCGCCATAGGTCCAGCGGCTGCAGGAACCGGCCGAGTCGTTCGCTTTTGGCACGAAGTCCGGCGTCGAGATCCAGCTCCGCCTCGAGCCATGTTTTCTGGTCCGGATCGAGGCGATTCAAGTGCCAATCGAGAAGTAGTTCTTCAATGCTCGGCCTATCCTGCTCCATGTGCACGGCTTCCTGAGTTCCAACTTGCACAGTCGGTCGAAGATCGCAGCCTGCCGAGTGGCCGGTACGAACACGACCGAGATTCTCTTCTCTAAGGGTCGTTCTCCGCGTGTTGGGTCACAACCTCACGATAACGCTGGCCAAAGTGCACGACAGCCGCATGCAGCCGGCTCTTCACGGTTCCCAGCGGTATGCCGACGATCTCGGCGATTTCGTTGTACGAGAACCGATGAAAGTAGGCCAGAACAAGGACCTCGGAGAGCTTGGTCGGCATCTGCTCCACCAAGTCACGCACAACCCGCCGTTTCTCCTCCAGATGGAGACGTTCGTCAGGTAATACGTCCTCACCGGAGAAAAGGTCGATGTATCGCTGTCCTGCCTCGGCCTCGCTCCCCACATGGGCGTCAATCGGAACCTCACGCCGCCGCCCAAGACGCCGCAAGTGATCCCTGGCCTTGTTCGCCGCGATCGTGAACAGCCACGGTTTGAACCGCCTGGTCTGATCGAACGAATCGGCGGAATTGTGTACCTGGAGGAATGTTTCCTGGACCACGTCCTCCGCCGCAACGGAATCCCCCGTGAAACGCAACACGAAGCTCTGGAGCTCCGGCGCGTGACGCCGAACCAGAAGTTCGAAACTGGACGCCTGCCCGTCCAGATACTCGTGCAACAGTTGCTCATCCGTTGGCGCGTTCACGCCACCATTGTATGCTTACGCGGCCATTAACGCATGGTTCGTGCCCTAATCCTGATTGGCTCCCCAGGGTTGGCGGCTTGGGCGATTATGGGGCGGTGGATCCAGCGACCGACGATTAGTCCCTGCAGGCGTCTCGATAAATCTAACGAATGACCGGCACCACTACAAAAGGCCGTCTTGACCACCGAGCGCGGGCGCACACGGCCGCAAGCGCCGCGGCCCTCGTCACAGCCGTCTCGATGGCCGTCGCCATCGGCGCGAGTCGCTGGGCGAGCGGGGGCGACCCCGCACCAGTGATTTCGGTGACCGCACCCCAGGTGGTCGTCATCAAGTCAAAGCGAGTGCTCCACCTGCTGGACGGAGATCGGCTCGTCCGGACCTACTCGATCGATCTGGGAAACGCCCCGGTCGGACCCAAGCGGCGAATGGGCGACGGTCGCACACCGATCGGTCGATTCCGGGTCATAGCCAAGAACGCCGACAGCCCTTACAGTCGATTTATCGGACTTGACTACCCCGACATCGCCGCTGCCGAGTGGGGTCTGGCCAGCGGGCTTATCTCTCACGGCGAAGCTGCAAGCATCCGACAGGCGCTGGCCACCGGCGGATGCCCCAGCTGGAGCACCGCCCTCGGTGGAGGTATCGGCATCCACGGTCGGCGAGTCGGCCGAGACTGGACGGGCGGTTGCATCGCCCTTGCTGACGAACACATAGAGGAGTTGTTCTCGGTCCTGCGGATCGGCGATCCGGTCGAAATACTGCCCTGATCCAATTGACGCTGCGCACATCGGCGCGCGGTTGGGCACTCCGGTTTCGTCCGAGCGGTGTTTATCTCATGATGGACTTGGCATCTCACAGCTTCCCGCCCGAGACCCTGACCGCCCTGGCGGAGGCCTCGGCCGCCATCAACTCCACGCTCGAACTGGACACGGTGCTGGACCAGATCGCTCGCGGTGCGGCTACCGTCATGTGCGCCGAAGCAAGCAGCGTCCTGATGCTCGATCGACGCACGAACAAGCTCATCTTCGCCGCCGCAGTCGGTGAGCGAGGCAAAGCACTGCTTGGAAAAACCTTCGATGCCGAACTGGGAATCGCAGGCCTGGTCCTGCGTAACGGAAAGGCACAGAACATCGCCGACGTCTCAGAAAGCCCTGATTTCTTCAGCGGGATCGACGAACAGAGCGACTTCGAGACTCACGGCCTGGTGGCCGCCCCGATGGTCTACAAGTCCGACACGATCGGCGTGGTAGAGGCGGTCAATCCGGTGGGTCGGCGGGAGTTCGATGCCAATGATCTGCAGCTCCTGAGCGTTTTCGCCAACCTGGCAGCATGTGGAGCTCGCAACGCAAAGGCTCATGAGAGTCTCCGCAAGGAGAACCTCGCACTGCACGGGGCGGTGCTGTCCGATACCCGGATCATCGGCGCATCCGAACAGCTCAGGAAAATGCTCGAGCTGGCCGACCGGGTAGCCCCGACAAACGCCACCGTCCTGCTCTCGGGTGATACCGGGACCGGTAAGGAAGTGCTCGCCAAGTATATCCACAGCGCGTCTCCCCGCGCCGAGAAGCCCTTTGTCGGGGTAAACTGTGCCGCACTCCCGGAGACGTTGCTCGAGAGCGAGCTCTTCGGCCACGAAAAAGGCGCCTTCACCGGTGCGATGGCGCAACACATAGGACGGTTCGAACTCGCTGACAACGGCACGCTTCTTCTCGACGAGATCGGAGACATCAGCGCGTCCACGCAGGTGAAGCTGCTTCGATTACTGCAAGAGCGCGCATTCACGCGTGTCGGCGGCACGAAGATCATCTCATGCGACGTTCGTATCATCGCGGCCACCAATCGTGATCTGAAGGCGGCCATCGCCGACGGTAAGTTCCGGGACGATCTTTTCTACCGGTTGAACGTCTTCCCCGTTCGGGTGCCGTCGCTGCGCGAACGGCGCGAAGACATTCCGGCACTGGTGGAGCACTTTGCCAAGAAGGCGGTAGTCGGACTGGGCGTCGAGCCTCGAACGGTCTCACCCGAGGCCATGGCGCTGCTCACTACGTACGACTGGCCTGGCAACATTCGCGAGCTTGCCAACGTCATCGAACGAACGGTTCTACTGTCCGACGGTCCCGAGCTGCTCTCGACGCATCTTCCGCCGGAGATCATCTGCGGTGAGTCCGAGTCCACCCCCCACCCGCAGACGCTGCACGGATCAGAGCGTGCAATGATCGTCAAGGCTCTTCAGGAGAGCCAGTGGAACCAGTCCAAAGCCGCCCGTGTTCTGGGCATCAGTCGGGACAACCTGCGGTATCGCGTGAAGAAGTACGACATTAAGCGCGGCGAGAGGTAGCCCGGCGTTGCATAAGCCGCGCGGATGCACAAACCGTAGGTCGGGCTTTGCCCGACGGAATGTCATTCAATCCGCCGGCGTCGGGCTGAGCCCGACCTACCCGGCTAACACTGGTGGGCAAGCCACCAGTGGCACCCGACGCCCCCTCTGCGTCCCGATCACTTGTCTCAACGTCCTATGGGCTGCATGCCGGCGGATCGCTTGGCGTGGGGAACCCGGGCGGTGGGTAGGTTTCGCCAAGGAACGCGCCGAGACAATACGTTACATCCGTGATGTTGATCGCCTGGTCCGGAATGCGGTGATCACCGCCCGGTGAACCTTCGATGTCCGCCCTCACCTTCTTCACGTTGCCCGGCAAGTTCTTCCACTTATCCAGAATCGCGGTGACATCGACGATCCCCGTGCTGCCGTCCGGCGGCTTGCACGGTGTCGTAGTGCAGTCCTGGATCAGGTCGGCCCAACCACTCTGCGTCAGCGTCAGGGCGGTCGAGTAGCTCTCTTCGGACGCCAGGGAGCATGTGTCGTCCACAACCTGGATGTCATACGACGCACCGGGGATGATCCCCTCGTTCCACACGTGCACGACGTCATACGCCGTCCAATCCGTGAAGTACGGATCGCAGCCGAGCCCAGCACCCCAGAAGTCTACCGACGGCAGCTCGCCGACAACCTCCGGACACGGATCGGCCTGTGCTACGCCTGCGTTCTCGCAATACACCTGCGGCTGCTGCACCCAGAGTTGGGTACCGTTCCAGTGATCATACGGCGAGGGCACACTACTGAAAGTCACTCGAACGGCCTGCGACCGTGTCGCCTCCCCGGCCATGAACGACAGATACCGGATCTTCTGGCTGATCGGGTCCAACTCTAAGTCGAGCAACTCCGGCTCGGCAGGCGACGATGGGAAACACTCGCATTCGTCCGGGATGCCGTTGGCATTGCCATCCGGTGCTCCACCAGCAATGTCGCACTCGTCAGGTACGCCGTTGTCGTTGCAGTCGTCACAGGCCGGATCCTCAGGTGAACAGTCGGCGATGTCGCACTCGTCGGGGCGGCCGTTGGCGTTACAGTCCTCGCTCAAGCCGCAATCCGGGACATCGCACGCGTAGTCCAGCGCTGTGCAATCGAGATCGCAATCGTCCGGCAGGTCGTTGTCATTGCAGTCCGGACCGCAAACGCTCGGCTCGCCGATACAGACGAAGCCCTGTTCCACCGTACAACTAGACGAGCAGCCGTCGCCGTCGTCCGTGCCACCGTCGTCACATTCTTCCGATCCATCGACCAGCCCATCTCCGCAATAAACTGGAGTTGTCAGCTCGCGGACGTAAATCGAGTATCGGTCCAACACTCCGCCGCCGAATACAGTTGTCTCGGGGCCCTGCGTCAGGCCGTTGGCTGCATTTGTCGGGATCGAGTTCCAACACAGACCAACGCCGTAGTACCACGGTATACCGCCGTTGGCCGAGAAGCAGGTTCCTCCAGTCTGCCATAACTTGCCGAATTGTGTCGTGGAACAACCGGTGCACATCGCGCTGTCCAGCAGCTGCTCTGAACTCCCGATGTGTCCAGGCAAAGTTGTCCACTGCGAGAAGTACGCCATCGGGTCGTGGTATCCTCTCGTGTACTTCGCGTGAAACAGGCGGCCGGCAGATATGAGCTGAATGTAATGGCGCAGTTCGGCATACGTGTAGATGGCCAGTCGGGCCAGATCGCGCGTGTGCCCTGTCGAGTAACCGGCCGTGCCCGTTTTTGTGACCATGTCTGTAGTCGAGGCTTCTTCGCCTGGCATGCTGTTGATCGCTAGAATCCAACCGCCGCCATCGGTGGTCATATCACAGTAGGCTCGAAATGCGTTGTCGACGCCGGGCCCGTCGGGGTCAAGCCAGTACAGGCCATCCCCCTGGGAGGCACCCCGAGTCAGGATATGCTTGCACGAGATTCCGGGGATATCAACGCACTGGCCGACATCGTCGCCGCTGCAATCCGGTGTACACGAGCTGGGCTCGCCCGTGCAATCCCATCCCTCTTCCACCCTGCAGCTCGACGAGCACCCGTCGCCGTCGTCGGTGTTACCGTCGTCGCACTCGTCGCCGGTTTCGATCACTCCTGTTCCGCAAACGGCGGGAGTCACCAACTCGCGGACATAGATCGAGTATCGATTAAGCACGCCGCCGCCCAGCGCCGTGGTTACAGGGCCTTGCGAGGGGCCATCGGCCTTGTTTGTGGGGATCGCACTCCAGCACAGCCCAATTCCGTAGTACCAGGGAATGCCTGCGTTGCTTGACACGCAGGAGCCACCCGCTTGCCACGTCTTGCCGAACTGCGTGGTGCTACATCCCGTGCACATATCGCGGTCCAGCAGTACCTGCGATCCGCCGATGTGGGCCGGAAGCGTTGTCCATGACGAGAACAATGGTAGAGGATTGTGGTAGAGGCCGGTGTACTTGGCGTCATAGCGCCGTCCGCTGGTTGTGAAGTCGATGTAATGTCGAATTTCAGCACTGGCATTGATAGCAAGAGCGACGAGGTAGCGAGTGTGCCCGGCCGAGATGCTGACGGTACCGGAGTTCGACACCATGTCGGTTGATGCGGGTTCGCTGCCCGGCACGCTGTTAATGCCCAGGGTCCACCCCCCGCCGTCGGTGGTCATGTCGCAGTACGCCTGGAAAGCGCCCGAGCCGTCCGTGTCGATCCAGTAGACACCGTCTCCCATGGACGCGCCGCTATCTAGAATGTGCTTGCAGGAAATCCCCGGGTTCGCTACGGAGTCGCCTAAACCACGACTGCCGGCTGGCTCGGCAGGCTTCTGCCCCAGCGCATGCCCACCAAACGACCACAGAACAACAGCAGCAAGGAGAACTGAGTACCTGGACATAAACTGCTCCTCCGTCATGACAACACCGAGTTACCGTGATTGAGCGTAGGCGAGCGACACTTCAGGCTCATGTGCCGCGAACGGCAGGTTTCGCCCCTCCTGAATCCGATAAGGCCCAATATACAGAGCTGGCCTGCAATGTTCAAGAGTCGATTTTAGTCTCTGGGGCGTCCGAACTCGTTTAATTACTTGACATCCTGCATGACTTTATTGCCGGCTGGGCGGACAACGTGAAAATCGGAAATCGGGGGGACACAATCAATCAAGTTCGGCACGAAGCTCGATGCTCTCGGGAGGGGCGCGACATTGCGTGCTAACGCATTTCGTCAATCCAGCACAAGCGGGCAATCGGGGGACATCACGCCCTTGCGTGCCGATGCGTACCTTGGGCGTATCTTTCCGCTTTCGGGCCGGGCTGCGTGGACGCATTGTATGACCGAGGCATCGCTGCCTGCGGACAGGCAACCGAACGCTTGTTCGATTCTGCCGCGTGCCGAGACCGCCCCCGATTTACATCGGGATTCGCTTGCCAGTTGCGTTGCGCCCGAGCTAACTTAACATAGTGGCGCCGGAGGCGACACGGGCGAGCAACCCGGCATCTGGACATACTCGGAGAAGGCGACATGGCGGATCAGGCCACACGTGGTGGGCACACGTTTCACATCCCGGTTATGGGCACGGGATTCACCGTCGATACTCCGCTGCGGGTCGCGAAGTACGGCATCACGTCGGTAATCTCTTTGGTGGACGATGTCCTCATCGAGCAAATACGAAAGCTGCACTGCAGGATAGCGGAGGAGCCGTACGAGGAGATTTCCGGACACGATGAAGACGCCCGTGCCCGGCGTATCACGGCGTACTTGAATCTCGTGGACCGCCTGGTCCGGCAGCAGGTTCAGGCGTTGCGGGCATCGCCTTTCGAGGAAGGCACCGACATCACGCGATACTACGAGATGCTCCCGGAAACGCCGGTCAAGAGCGCCTATCGCGAGATGCTGGCGACGGAGAATCCAACCGAAAGAACCCGAAAGCAGGATGAACTCCGCCGCCTCACCGTCCCGGGCTCGATTGACGTGAACATCATGACCAAGCTCGATCGAGACATCTATCGCGACGCGAAGAAGCTCGCGCCGGAGTTCGCTGACGCCATGGCGGCCCTCCGCGGGTACGCCAACAGCTCGCTGACCTCTTCCATCATCTTCTCGGCGGGCATGAACAAACGCGTCTACACTTACGCGACTCAATTCGCGGACTTCTTCCCGGATCAGAACGGAGTCATCAAGAAAAGAATCACTCTGAAGGTCAGCGACTGGCGATCGGCAATGATACAGGGAAAGTTCCTCGCCAGGCGCGGCTTGTGGGTCTCCGAGTTCCGTATCGAATCCGGGCTCAACTGCGGTGGCCACGCCTTTCCCTCGACGGGGCTCTTGATAGGCCCCATCCTGGAGGAGTTCAAGCGGCGGAGGGTGGAGCTCCGCGAGACACTGCACGCCATCTATAGCGAGGCTCGTGCGACCATCGGCGGGCCTTCCATCGACACGCCTCTCGATATGCGGATCACGGCCCAGGGCGGTATCGGCACCGCCGCCGAGAACGAACTCCTGCTGCAGTATTACCGTCTAGACGGCACCGGGTGGGCCACTCCATTCCTGCTCGTGCCCGAGGTGACGAACGTCGATGACGTGCATCTCCAGAAGCTTGCCATGGCCACGGACTGTGATGTGCATCTGAGCGACAGCTCTCCGCTGAGCGTTCCCTTCTGGTCGCTTCGTAACTCGGCCAGCGAGGAGGCGCGCCTCCGCCGGATACAGGAGGGTAAGCCTGGCAGCCCATGCCCCAAAGGGTACGTTGTGTCCAATACCGAGTTCACTGACATCCCCATATGCCGTGCCTCTCGCGCCTATCAGCGGCGTAAGCTCGGGCACCTGGCGGAAGAGGGCCTCTCGGCCCGGCAGCTTGACGCTGTAAAGGAGGACGTGGTCGCCAAGGCATGCCTGTGCCGCGACCTTGCCGGTGGCGTAACCCTCAAGACCGGCATTGACCCGGAGGCCACGCCCGCCATTTGCTGTGGTCCCGCCATTGTGAACTTCTCGGAGATTGCCACCCTACAGGAGATGGTGGGGCACATCTATGGGCGGTTGACTCTCTTGGCGAACCGCGATCGCCCGCACATGTTCATCCAGGAACTTACACTGTACCTGGAGCATCTTCGCAAAGAGTTCGAAAAGTGTTCGCTGGATTTGTCCACCCGTGCTCCGAAGTACTTCCGGGAGTTCAAGGAAAACCTGCTCTCTGGGATCGAATACTACCGATCCCGGGCCGAGCATTTCATTGACGAGAAACGAAACCATTTCCTGGACGACCTCCGATCCTTGCGCGAGGCCCTCGAGCAAATGCCACTTGTGAATCCCATGAACGAATGACGCCTGCAACCGGCAAGCCCTCGATTCGCAAAGCTGGTCCTGGACGAACGGGAAGAGATGGGAATGACACCGCGAAACCCTTGCCCCAAACCTGGACCGTTCGCGCATTAGCGTCTCCGTGCAGGTTGAAGCCTGCTGCTCGGATAGTCGTGGGACTTGTGAGACAAAGTAGCTGGATCCGACGCGACGGGGGAAGGGCTTACAATCACACGTTCAGATGGGTTCGTTTCGTATCTTTTTTGAAAACCTGGGCCACCCACCGCTGGGGCTTGGTCCATGGTCCGCACCTTTCCCCGGGCTGACGCCCGGGGCTAGATTCTGACGCCCCATCCGGGGCTAAACCACTAAACACGTACAAGCCAGCGGTGGCACGCGATGACGAAGCGAAACGTCTGTGCGCGGGAAGCAGAAGTTGCCCGAGGTATGGAGGATTTGCGGCACCCATCGTTGGTCGGCACGGCGGACCCTATCCATGAAAGGCATATCCCGGTCAAGTGCGTACCGCAACTGGGGGAGGTTTTTCTCTCCTTACGTTCCTAGCTCGTAGTGTCTGGTC
>JAUXGE010000199.1 GCA_030622435.1 Planctomycetota bacterium | reverse complement strand
GGAAACACGGTTCTCGGTACCTGACAGATCGTCATGCAGCTTCATGAATGACTCGTTGGCCTTGAGCTGGGGATAGTTCTCTCGCAACACGAGCAAACGAGACAGCGCGGATTCGAACATCCCGGCCGCCTTGGCCTTGGAACCGACGGATTTCGCCTGAAAGTACGATTCGCGGGCCTTGGCGATGCCAAGGAAGACCTCCTGCTCGTGAGAGGTCACACCCTTCACCGTCTCGACCAGATTGGGGATCAAGTCCCAACGCCGCTGCAATTGGTTCTCGACCTGAGCCCATGCACCTTTTACTTCTTCATCCAGCGTAATGGCCTTGTTGTAACCGCTGTAAAAGCATCCGCCGACAAGCAGGAAACCACCGAGCACAACCACCATAAAGACCAGAAAGACTTTTCCGAGACTCATCGAAACACCTCGTTATGGACCAACTGTGCAGTGCAGACTCTCAGCCCGCGTCCTCACCGGCTGGAAGCCGGTGCGCTCATCCCAGCCACTACCTGCAATCCCCAATCCTCAATCCGCAATCCGCAATCCTCAATCCGCAATCGCTCAGTGTCACCAACTGGCACCACCGCCACCGCCGCCGAAGCCGCCTCCGCCACCGAAGGAGCCGCCCCCGAATCCACCTCCGAAGCCGCCTCCACCCCACGAGGAGTGTCGTCGGCCACCGAGCATGTTGCCCATCAGGCTTCCGAGCAGCAGTCCTTGCCACAATCCACCGCCGCCCCACCGGCTGTGTCCTCGTGCTCGCCGTCCCATCGACGAGAAGATGATCAGCATGATGATCAGCGGCATCAGCCCCCCACCACAGACGAAGCCACCCGGATGCACGCCGCCATGACGGCGGTTCCGGCCGGCAGCCCCGCCTCGGTGACGGTACGTGGGCATTCCCGTCAGCGTGACATTCGCCTCGTCCGCGATCTTATTCGCGGTCGTCACGGTCAGCCTGAACAAGCCGTCGCCGTAGGCACCGCGCCTGAAGTAATCGCGCACGATCTCCCGCGAGGCCGACCCACACCACGGATCGGGCAGGACCGACTCCAGCCCATATCCCGGGAAGATGCGCACATGGCCTTGCTGCTGCGCCGATTTCGGGATCAGCAGGATCAGCGCGCCGTTGTCCTTGTCCTTTCGCCCGAGCTTCCACAGCTCGACATGCCTCATGCCGAACTGAAAGGGGTCCTCTCCCTCCGTCGTGGGAACTGTCAGGACCTTGAGTTGGGCCTTCGTCTTCTGTTCGAGCTCTCGGAGCCAGGCTTCGAGCCGTTGCTCGATGCCGGCGTCAACGATACCGGCCCGATCCACGACGAAGGTGCCGGGATCCTGGATCGTCACCTCAGCGCGGAGATCCGCTGAGGCGATGACGAGCACCGATACGACAATGGCCGCTGTCCACGTATTACCACGCATCGACGATCTCCCCGAGTGCTTCGACATCACGGTAAAGGCTCTCGAACACATCCCAGCCGTGATCCGAGTCCGGGTCGAGCGCCGCACGCACGCCGGCAAGACTGCGATTTGCGATCGTTTCAACCGCTTCTACAACCTCGAGGGCCGGTTTCGGTTTCTCATGCCCCTTGAGCCACAACAGACCCCGGAGCGTTCGCATGAGCCCTTCGCCAACGTCGACCTCCAGGGCGCTGATGAGCATCTCCCGCCCGGCCGCTGCCAGCAAACCCTGCCGCAAACCGATCAGGATCACCTTGAGTTCGCGTTCACACTGCAGCCGGATATGATCGTCGTCGAAAGCGAGATCATCGAAGTAGTCGTCACCGAAGACTGTCACATGCTGCTGCTTGATCTCGATGAATTCCAGGGGAAACGTGTCGAGCGACGCCCTGATGTAATCGGGCGTCATAATAAGTGGCGCGGCGATACTCGCCTTACCCAGCCTTACACCGTGCTCCGCGAGGTCCCGCAGCACCGTTAGATCAACCCGGTCGACCACCAGCACACTTCGGGCTGTGTGCCGCTCGGCATCGAATGAGCCGGCAATGACAGCGCCGAACAACGTCAAGGACTTCGCGTCCTTTCCAGCCAGTTCACGGACAAACCGCGCGAACTCCTGGAGCGGTCCGCGCATGGCTGCCGGGATTTTAGCGGGTCCAGTTTCTTCTTGTGGCATGAGTTTCCTCTCTGTCTCGAAGCGCGGGCGCGCCATACTGTACCCGCAAGCCGTAGAGTCTTTATAGGCTCACGCTGCCGCGCGGGCCATTATAGGATCCCTCGTGTTTTGTAACCTTCCCGTGCACCACTCGCCTGCATGAGAACACGACGAGATATAGGGCTTCTCCGGACGCTCGAGCGGACGTTCCATCCAACCGGCCCGCGACACCGCACCTCGTCGGAGCTTTGGCGCACGTATTCAGGACCATCGTATATTCTGACGTGCTACCGTCTACCGATAATCGTCGGAAAACGCATCGGACATCCGTTCGGAGGATCCCCGGGTGTTGTTCCCATCCATTCCTAACTGGGTTTTCCAATCGGGCACGACGATGACATGGAAAGAGAACTTCGCCCCCACGTGCGCCGTGCGTGTGTGGACAGCGGGCTCTAACCAGGCGGGAACACCTGCCGCCGGTCTGTGGGACCCGCGCGTCGGCTGGGGGAGACCACGGAATCCATCATGAGTACGTCAGTATACGAGAAGATCAAGACATCGGAGAAGCTCCCGTCGCCCACGGGGGTGGCGCTCCAGATTCTCAAGTTGTCGCAGGACGATGAAAGCGGTGCCGAGGAGATTGCGGCCGTCGTCGAGTCCGACCCCGCCATCGCCTCCCGACTGCTGAAGTTGGTCAACTCATCGCTGGCGGGCATGCCTCGACAGATCGCCTCGGTTTCCAGAGCCGTCGCCTTGGTAGGGACCAGGACGGTCACCGACCTGGCCCTTGCATTCTCCCTGGTCTCCCAATACTCCCGGGGGTATTGCCCCGCCTTCAACTACGAGCTGTTCTGGTCCGACTCGCTGGGGCGTGCTGTGGCATCGCGTCACATTGCTCACCGCGTAAAGATCTTCGCTCCCGACGAAGCTTTCGCATGCGGGCTGATAAGCCGGATCGGACGGCTGGCCTTGGCGACTGCCTTTCCGGTAGAGTACGCAGACGTGCTGAACCGGGTAACCGCAGACGCGTCTGACGAACTGGCCGAACTCGAATTGACCGAACTAGAATCGGCCGCGTTCGACATAAGCCACGACGAGTTGACCGCGGAGATGATGCGAGACTGGCACATGCCTGCCATCTTCTGCGACGCCGTGCGCGCTCAGCGTACACCGGATGAGGGAGGCTTCGAATCGGGCTCGCGTATTCACACTTTCGCGCGCATCCTTCAGTTGAGCGGTGTGATGTCGGCGATCTTCTCCCGACCAAGGGTCTACCGGGATTCTCTGTCAAGGCTGCTCCACGAAGCGAACAGTCTGGACGTCAACCCCCAAATTCTCCATGAGACGTTCGACGCCGTCAGCCACGAATGGCGCGAGACGGGAGAAATCTTCTCTATCCGGACACGCCCTGTTCCTTCCCTGGCGGAACTCTATTCTCAAGCGCAAGAACCCCGGATAACTTTGAAACAACAGCCGGCCGATCGGCTGTTCGAGCTGAGCGGAGAGATCGACGGTGCCTGACGGCGAGCCCCTGTCCATCCTGATCGTCGATGACGAACCTACGTCGCTCGTTCTGCTGAGTTCTTACCTCACCCGGGCGGGCTATCGTGTCCTCACGGCCGTCAACGGTGCAGAAGCTCTGCACATCCTGGGAGATGAGGGTCCTCAGGTCGTGATCACCGACTGGACGATGCCGGAAATGGACGGTCTCGATCTGTGCCGCGCGATCCGATCGCACGAGGGTATTACGTTCACGTATGTCATCATTGTGACGGCTCATCAGACATCGGATGAGCGTCTGGTGGAGGCATTTGACGCCGGAGCCGACGATTACCTGTCCAAGCCGTTCAAGTCCAAGGAGCTTCTCGCCCGTCTCCGTGCAGGCGAGCGCATCGTCAGGCTTCAGGGCGAGTTGGCAAATCGCAATCGGGAGGTGCACCGTTACAACGCCGAGGTCGAGATCGTCAACAGGAAGCTGGCTGTCGCCAACAAGGAACTCAACCGAATGGCGACAACCGATGAGCTGACGGGGCTGATCAACCGGCGTGAGGCTATGACCCGGCTGGCGAATTGCTGGGCGGCGGCAAAGCGCCACGGTGATCCACTGGCGTGCATAACAATCGATATCGACAACTTCAAGAAATGCAACGACGCCTACGGGCATGCCGCCGGCGACGAGGCTCTCAGACGGACGGCCGATGTCCTTAAAACCAACACACGATGCGAAGAAGCGATATGCCGTGTCGGTGGGGAGGAGTTCCTCGTCATCTGTCCGCGTTCGACGGAGGCCATGGCAGTCATCGGAGCGGAGCGTCTGCGCCGGGCCGTTGAGGCGAGTACGATTCGATATGGCGACGTGACGCTACGAGTTACCATCAGCGCGGGTGTCGCGGAACGCACGCCGTCCATGAGCACGCCCGATGATCTGCTGCGAGTGGCGGACAAAGCCCTCTACAAGGCTAAGGACCGTGGACGCAACATGGTTCAGCCTGCCAGTGACACCGGCCTGTCGTCAGATGGTGATGGATCGGGCGAGGAAACAGTCTTGCTCACGGCGAATCCCACTTCCGGGCAGGATACGCCGGTTTAAGCCGCCCAACAGTACAGCACAAATGTCAGGCGGTAGTTTCGGGCGGGTCGACACCATCCCGTTCACCTGACCCACGACGGAGAACAGCACTCAACTCCTCAATCCCCATGACACGCGCCGCCAGCGCGTAGGTTACTGCACCCACGACCACCAGGACTGCAAGACGCGCTGCCACGTGACTCCCAATCCAATCACCCATCACCCCAGGCAGGCTGACGGCGACAAGAGAGGCGGTCATGACACCTGCTGCGGCGACGATCCGGGCGGCGCCGCGACCGATGTGACGCCAGTCAATCTGCGGGAGAGTTCGATTCAGTCTGACCGAAAGCCAGACGACCTGGATGGCCGCGCAGAGGGCGGTCGCCAGCGCCAGCCCTCGTTCCTGAAGCACGAATACCAGAGCGAGGTTCATTGCGAGGTTCACGGCAACCATGGTCAGGGCGATTCGCGCCGGTGTGCGGCTGTCGTGCATCGCATAGAACGTGCGAACGAGAATGTGTTGGGCGAAATACGCGATAAGACCCACGCTGTAAAAGAAAAGTGTTCCCGCCACGCGTCGAGTGTCGGCCTCGTCGAACGCTCCATACTCGAAAAAGGTGGCGACAAGCGGCTTTGACACGAACATCAGGCCGATCGACGCAGGAAGCGCAATGAACAAACTCAGCCGGATGCCGGATCCCAGAACACGGGACAGACCGGCTCGATCACCGGCGGTCGCCATCTGTGACAGCACAGGGAAGATGGCCGTCGCCAACGCAATGCCGAAAACGCCGAGCGGTAGTTGATACAGGTATTGAGCGAACCCGAGTACGGCGGGTCCGACTCGCTCACCGTCCACCGTTATGAACAGATACGCAATCAGGTAGTCAACCAGCGAGTTGATCTGCACCGCCGACAAACCCAGGATCATCGGCGCCATCAACCTGGCAACCGCCCGGACCTGCGGATCCTGCAATTTGCCTCCGAAGATCGGGAAGAAGGACACGGCCCGCAAGGCGACCCCCGTCGCCGCAAGCTGAATGACTCCAGCGACAAGCACCCCCGCACAGACCCACATCATCAGGCGGGTGCCGGTCAGATCGGCGGCGACCGCACCAACGGCAATGGCCACGATGACCACGAGGTTCATGATCGCCGGCGCCGCCGCCGGAGTGGCGAAGTGCCGCCTGACGTTCAGAACCGCGCTACCCGCGGCAACAAGGCAAATCAGGGCCATGTACGGCATCAGAATAGCCGCGAGATGAAGGGCCAAGTCATCCTGGAGCCCCCGCCAAACGGCTATCCCCAGCTCGATCACCACGATGAGGCCTATGAGTACAACAGCAAGCACGGTCAGAAGCGTCCCGACGAACCGGCGGGATGACTCTGCTCCTCGGGTGTGAAGGGTCTCGGTCAGAACGGGTATCACGGCCGACGACAGTGCACCCTCGCCGAACAGGCGCCTGGCGAGGTTCGGAGCCATGAACGCGATGCGGAACGCCGAAAGGCATTCGCTCGTGCTGAAGAAGTAGCCGAACAGACACTCCCGCGCCAATCCGAGAACGCGCGAACCGAACGTCAGCACGGCAATCAGTCGTACGGTCGGGATGAGTCGGCCCGAGGTCGCCATCCTCCGCACATTACGACACCACTTACGCCGCTGCAAGAAACGACCGACTCAACCCGCAGGAGCCGCCAGGCGTAGTGTCTCTGGAAATGCATGCGGTTCGGGTTTCGAGGCCCGCCCCTCATTCATATCTTCGTGAGTTGTGAAGACGAAAGCCGCTGGAATCGCTGACAAGCCGACAAAGTGTGATGCCCTCGTTTCAAGGAGATCCGGTTATCAGTAGCGCCACGTGGGTCCTCCCTACTTGTGGGTAAGGGGGAGGGTCCGAGGCTCGGTCTCCGGGTCTTCTTGACATGTGCAATGTCGATCGTCGGAAGAGAAGTGCTTGAATCAGACCGGACGTCGGACTCATCGAGTGAAGGTGTACGTTTCTGGTAGCGGCAGAAACAGCACTCACCTCGGTAGGTGGGGCGAGAGTCTTGGAGGCCTCTGGCGTCCCCTACGGCTGAAACAATGAGCCCTCCACTCAGGCGTTCCAACCACCCCGCGGGATTCCGGCATGGCCCCTTCCGACAGCAACCACGGTGTTTCCTGGAATGCGTCCCATTATTGGACGATGGATTTCCATGACTTGACGTTGGTGCGTGCGTGCGATATGAATCCATGTTCCTGGCGACCCGCAGCTGGCGTGTCGCGGCAGGATGTGTGTCGGTTAGGGTCGCATTCCGGCTCGACACAGCAATCTGCGAGAACAAGCTGTTAAACCTCTGGGGCCGTAGCTCAATTGGCCAGAGTACCGGACTGTCGATCCGGTGGTTGCGGGTTCGAGTCCCGTCGGCCTCGATGTAGAACGCTGCTATTATCGGACATACCAACCTCGGTGGCAGGATGGTGGCAGAAGGTCGGGTAAAGCCATGTCTATCCATGATAAGTGTAGGACCGTGGGCGGGCTAATCGCCAATGCGTCTAACCCGGATTTGTTGCGGGAGTACAATGTGCTCCTGAACGATGTCTTTGACCTCGATTCCCAGCGGCGGGACCTGCTCAATCGCGTGAAGGAACTTGAGGATAAGCTGGCCCTTCGTGAGCAGCTCGTCTTTGAACGCAACATGTACTGGCTCAAGGAGGGGGAGAACCCAGAGGGACCCTATTGCCCACGTTGCTACGATGGTGAACAAGCCCTCAGGCGCATGGTGGAGTTTCAAGGCGGAACAGTCTACGGTTGTCCCGCGTGCGTGTTCATACTCAGTTCGGACGGGAACGATCTGACCGACACATTCGTGTTCAACCGCTTTCGACGGACCTTGATGCGTCCAGAACCGGCGAAGTGACGATCCTAGCCTGCTCCAACCAGCTCAACTTCGGCGGTACCAGCGCGTCTCATAAGATCGTGGTAAATCTCTCGCCGCTGTTGCGCCCCTGTATCCTCAGGTTTTGCTTCGAACGCTGAAACCACAAAGAAAAGGCTGAGGCGGACGCGCTGTTCCAGAATCTCGAAGCCAAAGGCCTTGGACGTTTGGGCGAGCGCGGTTATTCCCTTGATTAAGCACCCCACGAGCTCGTCGTTTTGCAAAGCCCGGTAGACGGTCAACTTGTCATCAACCCGACATGCGTACGACTCGTCGTTTCGAAAATACCAGACCAAACAGTCCCCGGCTTCGTTGTACCATGGCTCTGGCTTAAACGAAGGCGGCCCGTACGAGTCCAGTTCTCGAAGAGCAGATGCTAAGTCTTCTTGGTCCATAATACCCCCTCGTTGAAACGCCGCAGGTCATCCCATCTCCTCGGGTATGCCAGGCGGCGCTCGTCAGCCTCATCCCACCGCCATTCGTATACTTCGTCCCCGGGATTCACGTAGACCACGAAGACGTGTCCCGGTGGCGGCGGACAACGAACCCCTTTGTTTGTCCAACGTTGCTCCGGATTGCCACAATAGCAGACGCCGCCAAGCTGGTGTTCGCGCACGCCGCCGAAGATCGCCTCCGGCGCCAGTAATACATCCTGAACGCAACTCCCGCTTAGGTCCGGTTTCCCATCGCCCCGCAGTTCGAAGAACTTGTGTTGCGGGCCTAACTTCAGAACCTTCAGTACGAGCGACATCGGCACCCGCACCGTCTTGTGATCACCCGTTTCCGGACACAGTACCCGAAGCGGCAAGTTCGTCGACTTCATCCATACTATGCTAGCGGCGTGTCACAGGTTCTCCAACCCTGTTTCGCAATTGAATTATATTATTCAGCTACACTTGCGGCGCTTCTTGACCGCCTCCCGCAGATCCCGCTTCTTGATCCCCTTGTAGTACCGCATGGTCGTCTCGATCCGATGGTGTCCCGCCAGATCCTTGACGACGGTAATCACCATGCCATCGAGCAAAGGCACGGGTAAGCGACCGGATTATCCGGGCTGACGGCAACGTTGCTTCCGGGTACGCAACCCACACCTATCGAACGAAGATTGACGAACCAGATGTGCTCCGTTTGACCCCGTTTACCGGGTAACCGACGCTGAAAAACCGCTCGGGGCGACAGGGT
>JAUXGE010000350.1 GCA_030622435.1 Planctomycetota bacterium | reverse complement strand
TCGCCCCACGAACACGAACAGGAGCAGTCGGACCCACCACGTGGCCATCCACTTTTTGTATCGTTCGGAGCCCTCCTCGAGCCCGGCCATCGTGGCGCGCACCTTTCGGATGACGCTGATCAGCAACGCCCCGGCCACAACACCCACAACCAACCCCAGCAGCAATCCACCTGTGGTTGCGTAATACTCAAAGCCGAGCAACGCCGACACAGGGGCATTGATGAGAGCCTTGAACAGACCTTGCGTCGGCCCGTCAAGCAGCATGCGGCCGACAGCGAAGGACAGGGGCATGGCCAGGAGGGACACGATCTTGGCGACGGCCACGGCCGCCGCGGCAACCGCCAGGTTGCCGTTCAAGATGACCAGCAGCAATATCAGCGCGACGATCAGCCCCGGTGCCTGTGCAAAACCCGGCATGAAACCGAGGGCGGATCCCAACGTACATGCAATCATCAGTTGCGCCGGTGTAGCACTGCCGCGCAGGATCTTCGCGATTCTCTTGGCGATCATGGTTCCGTCCCTTTCTGTCCGCAGCCGCGGACTGCGCATCCCTTGACGCACCAGACTGGCGGGGCCCGGGATTGGCGCACCACGAAATGTACAATGTCTGCCTCACCGCACTCGTGTCCCGGTCATCCGGAGATGCCTACAGCTCGCGCAGGTGGAAGCCGCCGTCTGTGGGAAGGACCATACCGGTGCTGAAAGGGAAATCGCCTCGAGCGATTGCAGCAACAGCCCGACCCACCTCCTCCGGTTTGCCCCACCGATTTATGGGGGCCATTCCCGCGGCGAGCTTGGCGTTGTAGTAATCTCGGACAGACTCGACCAGAGTCATGTCGGTCTCGATCAAACCGGGACTGATCTCGTAGACGTTTATGCCGAACTCTGCCAGACGGACTGCGAACAGCTTGGTCACCATACTCAAACCGGCTTTGCTGACGCAGTACTCGCCGTAGTTTTTCGCGGCAGTGTATGAACGGAGCGATGCGATATTGACGATGAAGGCCCGGTCGATTGCCTTCGACTCGATCAACCCGATCATCTCACGTGCAACGCGCTGGGTCAGAAAGTAGGGGGCGCGGAGGTTCGTGTTGAGGATCTTGTCGAACGTCTTCTCTTCGGTCTCGAGGATGTCCATGCGCACTTTGGGTGCGATTCCGGCATTGTTGACCAGCAGATCGATGCGTCCGAAGCGCTCCATGGTGAATTCGACAAGCAAGTCGCGGTGCGACCGGGCAGTCACATCCGCCTGACAGCACTCGACCGGCACGCCGATCTGCTCGATCTCGCGGCGTGTTTCGTCAGCGGCATCGAGGTCTTCGTTGAAGTTGACCAGTACGGCGTACCCGATCTTGGCGAGTTCGAGGCTGATGCCCCGCCCGATCCCACGTGATCCACCCGTCACAAGAGCAACTCGGTTGTCGATCATTAGCGCCCGCCTTCTGCCCGCTTGTCCGGCATCAAAGCGGCACTATAGCGAGGGGCGGTGACGGCGTCACGCGACCTGGAAAGACATGTGAGGCAACCAGGTGTTCACCAAGATCCCCTGTGCGGTTGGAGCACGACGTGCGCATGGAAAAACCGGACGGTCTCGAAAAGAGGGCCGGCCGGTTCTGTGTGGGCAACTTATCCGATCACTGCGAGCCCTCTTGATCCTTCTCGACCTTTCGAATCGATTTACGATGCTGCCGGCGCTTTCGCTCGGACGGTTTTTCGTAGTAGCTGTGCCTCTTGATATCCCGGATGAGTCCTTCACGCTGGCACAAGCGCTTGAAGCGCTTCAACATCTGCTGAATTGATTCGTTCCCGCGAGGTCTGACTTTTACCACCGTATCTCCTTAATTCCTGGGCTCGGCTAATCCTCGACATCTCCGGGCGCGCACACAACCCGGATTCAACCCGTCGTGGGAATGGCCATTCTAGAGCATCTGATCGACCACCGCCAGTGGCCAGTTTCTCTTAATTCAGTTTTGGAGTCTCACTCCCAGGTTAGGGAAGCTCGGTCCAAGCCGCAGCAGAGGCAATAGGTGTCGGAGGCACGGGCGTCACTTCCTGAGACCTCGTAACACGGATCCGCTTTCCCGTCGAGCCCTTATCAGGTCTGGACGTGCGACCTTCATCAAAGGCAGTGACGTAGCTCCAGGGCAGTTGAGATCGGCACTGAATTGCAAACGTCCTATAATGCACACGCCTGGTGGATCGGGAAACACCTTTTCACTCTCTGAGCCCGGGTTCCCAGTCTCCGCTCTGATTCTACTCGGGACTCCGTCGGAAAACATGAAGCGTGCGGCTCAGCTCCTCACCATGCATGAGAAGACCATAATCGAAGCATGGTTCCGGGTGCAGATTCAACTCCAAGGCCGTCTTGCGGGCTTCCACCAGCTCGGTTTCCTGCACCGAGCCGGTCTTGTGGGCCACCAAATGCCCACCCGCAGCAACATGTCGAGCAGTCTGGAAAAGTGCTTTCGGGAGTCGGGCCAAGGCGCGACAGAGTACCAGATCGAACCTCTGGCCGGGTTGCCAATGGACGGAGTGGGCGTGTTCACAGCGCAGGTTCCCTACTCCCAGCTCGCCAGCGGCTAGCCGGAGGAATTCGACCTTCTTCTTGGTGGCGTCGAGGGCCGTGACGAACCAATCCGCCCTCATGACGGCCAGGGGTAACGCCGGGAAACCCGCGCCCGTTCCTACATCGAGCACCGTCCGAATCCGGACTCCTTCCTTAATCACCCACAGCAGCACGGAGAGGGAGTCGGCGTAGTGCTTGACGGCCGCCTCCACCGGATCGGTGATCCGCGTGAGATTCATCACTCGATTGGCCTCGATAACGGCTTCGAAGTGTGCGTGGAGCAAGTCCAGCCGACTCTGCTCGAGAGGCAGATGCCATCGCTCGAGCGCCGCCCTCACCGCTGTGTCAAACACGTTCGATCCGGTGTGCATACGTTTATCATGCGCGAGGCCATCTACTCGAGCCAGCGGAATGTCAAAGGATCTCGTTAGCCGGCAGGGGAATCACGGGTGGCCCTGGATTTGACAGGTTCAAGGAGGGCAATCCTCGCTGCCGATAACAGCTTCCGGATCTACCGGCTTGCCCCGCGTTTCCCCGTGGGTTGATCGGGAGCGTCTGCCAAAGGATGGATCAGCGGGTTTCCTCATGGCGATACCGACATCAACAACCGATGGCACCTCGCTGGAGCAGGACGTACGCGCGCGGAGGCTCTGGTATCACAACATCGAGCTGGACACCGGCCTGCGGACACGGTTTCCGGAAGACTACGAGTTGAATCCGGTCCTCCGACGCGTCGACGAAGGAAATGCCCGGCTACAGGCACGCCTTGCCGAGCACCTCCCAGCCGATCTGCGAGGATTGCGCGTCCTCGACCTCGGCTGTGCTGACGGTCTGTTTACGTTCTGGGCCGCTCGACGCGGCGCCGAGCATGTCCTGGGTATCGAACGAAATCGCCGCAACTACGAGCGGGCTGCGTGGCTCAAAACCGTGCTGGACCCCGGCAACGTGGAACTTCGCTGGGGCAGTATCGAGAGTCGGTGTCCGGCCGACCCGTTCGACATTGTCCTGTTCCCGGGTTTGATCTACCACCTGATTAACCCGCTCGGCACGTTGCATATGATTCGCACCCGATGCGCACGCACGCTGATTCTCTCGAGTGCCATCGACCTGCCCGATGGGAACGGCGAGCCGATGGCTCGTCTCGACCGGTACGCCACCGGCGCACACGGGTTGTGGTCATACAACGTACCGATGGTGCGTCAGCTCCTTACGACAGCCGGATTCGACATTCGTAGCGAATCGATTGACGGCGACGGTCCCGGACGCGGTTACTTCGCGGTTGCAACTCCCGGCAACTTCCCCGCCCATCACATTTTCGCGGACAAGATCGATCAGGAATTCCCCATCAACGTGGAGCTTCGGCGGCGGCGCGTGCGCGAGGTCTGGCGTCGCCTGGCCGCCTCGGCGGATGGGCCTATTGCGCTGTTCGGGGCAGGCACGCACACTCCGTGGTTGCGTGATCAGGTGAGCGACATACCTGGTGTCGAGGTGGCTTGCGTGCTGGACGACCGCATCCCGCCCGGCGAACGGCTGGCCGACCTTCCCGTACGCCGCCCGACGGACGTAGACCCCGAGGCGCTTTCCGCCGTGGTGATATCCTCCTGGCACCAGACGCCTGCGCTGCTCGACCGGGCTTCTCAAGTCTTCGGTGACCGTGTGGACATAGTCTCGCTCGACGCCTGAGTCTTCCCCGCTCGTGCCAAGACATCCCGATACAGAAGCTCGTGGCGTTCTGCGAAAAGGTCGATCCGCCATTCCGCCTCGGCATGGCGCCGTGCCGCCTCTCCGACGTCAACCAATAGAGACCTGTTCTCCAGAAGTCGACGGGCTGCCATGGTCAAGGCGCCAGTGTCGCCTGTCGGCACGAGGAACCCTGTCTTATCGTGGGTGATCTGCTCGTTGACGCCGTCGATGTCGAAACCCAGGACGGCCGTTCCGCTTGCCATTGCCTCCTGGACGACGCACGGGTAGTTCTCCGCAAGCGACGTGGACAGGAAAAGATCGGCGGCCGCATAACAGTGCGAAAGCTGCACCCGATCGGTGACATATCCGAGGCAGTGGACATCATGTGCCGTCAGGGCCTCGGTGATCGGCCCGCTTTCACCACCGCCGGCCAACAGCACGATCAGCCCCGGCACATCGATCCGCCGAAGTGCAGCGACTGCGTGATCCAACCCTTTGCGCGGGTCGTCCACTCCTTGCGCGACCAGGCCGATGATCGGGCGCGAGAGTGACAGTCCCAAGGCTCGGCGGGCCTGTTCGCGATGCGGATGGAATATTCGCGTGTCCACCCCGTAGGGAATGACAACCTGGTCCGCGGCCTGGAAAACACCGC
>JAUXGE010000324.1 GCA_030622435.1 Planctomycetota bacterium | reverse complement strand
GGGCAACGTATCCGGTGTTTGCACCGAATGTGGTGCGGAGATCGGACGATGAACCGCGCCTCGCGGGCGGTTGCGGACTTCTCCACACACGGGCGGTGCAGGTTCGCGAAGCCACCTCCCCAATCAGCCTGCCAACCTCGATTGGCAGGAAGGCCACGCACCGGTCAGAAGCCTCCTCGGCCCCACCGGGCCTCAGGAACGTAGCCACGGGTGGAGCGCAGCGCAACCCGTGGACACGGATGGACAAACGATCACCCGCCCCAACGGGGCGGAGGATGAAGGCCGTCCGCTGCCACAACTCCTCATACCGAGTCCCAGAGGTACTTGACGTCAAACTCGATCTCATGCGCACGCAGGAGCTCGAGATACTCTTCTTCGAATGATCGGATACGGTGGTGTTCTGCCTGCGTGGCGATATACCGCGCGACGCTTGTAACCTGTGATTGGCTGACCGTAAACGCGCCGTAGCCCTCCTGCCAGGCGAAGGTGCGAAGGGACGGGAGGGTCTTGTGGACCCATCGGGAAGAGCGAGCTTTCACGGTCCGCAGGAGTGCCGCCAGCGTCTCATCAGTTCGCCAGCGGATGAGCAAGTGCACATGATCGGGCATGCCTCCGATCCGAATTGGGACCCCGTTCATGGTGCGGACGATCCCGCCGAGGTACTCATGCAGCCGTGGTTCAACATCGGGGGTGATCATCGGTACGCGGCCTTTGGTACTGAAGGCGATGTGGTACAGAAGCTTTGAATAGGTTCCGGGCATGAACACGACTCCTCCGCCCCTGCCGGGGCGGGTTGGTTTACCAGGCTAGAACCACGGGTTTCGCTTCGCTCCACCCGTGGCTACCGTCCTCCGCCCCTGTCAGGGCGGGGTGGGCTTCCGCAACCGGGCGCCGGCGCGAATCTTAACGAGTAGACCTGTCCGAGATAGACCGACTCCGCGTGCAGATCGACCAGTTCGTTCGTCGTCACAAAGATCGGATCGTGAGAGGAGAGTTCGTCGAAGAAATCCGCGAACGGCTGCCAGTAGTCCTATTCCTCGGTATCGCCGGTGTACCACCCGTGGAGAAGCACGACCAACGGATCACAACCTTCCAGTGCCTGTGCAAGCTTCGAACTCTACGCCTAAGACCACTGATCGGCCCAGCCGTTCTGAGTCCGCAATCCCCAATCCCCACGCCGCTTCTTCACAGTCGCGGTTCTGATTGGGGGTACGACTGGGTCTTGGCATTCGCGACAACTGTCAACGCTCTTCGCCTTGGAACCTCTTCTTCAGGTTCTCGAGGACCATATCCCACGCGGCGTCGAAGTAGGCGAAGCCCTGGTCCCAATCCTCACCCTCGCGCCAGCCGAGCTGATCGAACCGGACCCTGATTATACCATCGCCCTGATCCTCGAAGCGCAGTACGACATGCGTCTTGGCCCGGCTGTAGCGAAGCGTGGGGACCTTCGGTGGAAAGCTCCACTCGAACGAGAGCATCTCGTAGGGGACATAGCTCAGCACCTTGCACCCTTCAGAGCCGCGCCCCACAGCATCCGGTTCACTCATCATATAAAGCTCGTAGGGTCCTCCGACGCGAAGTTCGATGCGGGAATCGGCCGTGAAGAAGGAGGCGATCCCCTCTGAGGTCGTCCAGCAGTCCCAAACCTCTTTGAGCGTCGCATGTACCGTTACCTCCTTGGAAAGGACTCGGGTCGAAGGCGGCGCGGTGGACCCGGCCCGGTGGGAAGCGGCAGTTTCGCGGCCGATCGGTGCTATCAAAGGACGCGGTGATCCGGCTCGAACCACCCCGGCCTGGACCCAGGGATCGCCGGCAACTACGTCACGTGCTTCCGCGGGGCTCTTTGCCTGAACGGTGACCATGGCGCCACCGGCGCTGTCCGCGAATACGCCGTGCGTGACGAGCACTCCGCTGTCGGACTTTGCTTGCCAGTAGGCTTTGTGTTCGTCGAAGGCCGGCTGTTTGTGAGCGGGAGCCTCGTCAATCCAACGGGATCCTCCCTCCAAGAGGCAGACGTAGTTCGCGATAGATGGTCCCCCGTCTGGCTCCGGTCGTCGATCGCCGGACGCTGCCGGGTTCGTTCCCGCGGTCAACGTCAAGACCACGGCGCTGATTAGCCACTTCTGCATGATTACCCTCCAGGTTTCTTGAAAGACCGGCGACGACGCGTCAGCAGACGATCGAAGTAATCGCGTAGCTGTGCAACGCTGGAGTCGAACGGTTCGATACGATGATGCGTCCGTGCCTGCAAAACGCCGCCCTCCATGACGGTCAACACGAGTGTCGCCAGACTGTCAGGATCAACGTCACGCGGTAACCGACGACGGGCATCGATCAGACATTGCCGAATCCCCAGACGCCAAGCCTCGAAGTTCTCCGCGACGAGCGTCCGAACTGCCTCGGACTTCTCGCTCATTTCCAGAGCCAACGCCGCCACCGGGCAGCCCAGCGTGCAACCTGAACCAGTGAGCATCCGACGATAGCCGTCGAGCACGCCGAAGATGCGGTCGATCGGGTCCTCGACGCGTGCCAATACCGGATCGAAAACGAGCGGATGCAGCAGCTCCTTGTACCGTTCAAGCACGGCCAGCAGGAGTTGCTCCTTGCCGGCGAAGAAGTGGTAGAGGCTGCCGCTGTTGACACCGGCCCGTTCCAGGATCGGGGCCGGCCAGGCCCGTCCCTTCGTAACCCCGCCCGCGAAAGAGCGTCATAGCGGCATCGACGAGCCGTTCACGCGTCGATGTCCGGTCCGCCGAACCGACACGCAGGCCCAGATCGTCCGGGCAACCCGGCGTTTCCGAGGCGGCGCATCCGGACGACCCTTGTGCCCCTTGAGCACCACCCGTTCGAATGGCCTTGCTGCTGCGGCTACGCCCTCGTGATAGACCGGGGCCGTCACCATGCGCTGCCCGTGTCGAACCGCGGCTGCTGTCGGCGCGTTTCCGTTGTCTCGCAGCGCGGTTTCCGCTGCCACGACGTCGCTTCGGCCGTTTCCGCGTGGCGTCCGTTGACTCACTGTCTGTCTTCAACCTGACCTCCCCAACCCGAGGAACGTGCCCGAGCGCGTCCCGGGCCGTGAACACCGCCGCGTTGGTGAGGAGCCCTTAGGGACCTTCGGGCCAGTAAACGGGCCGATGGCGCCGCCCCAGTGCCGGAGCCGAGGGGAGCGGGTTGCCCAGAGCACCTTAGTTGATCGTTCAACTAAAAATGGTGCGGGCATCCACCGGGCGTGTCAAGGGTTTTGATACGAATTCCAAAGATCATGAGGTGCTCCGAATCAGAGCCGCGACCGTGAGGGAGCGGAATAACGATTGCGGATTGGGGATTACGGTCCGTAACGCAAACAACCGAGCCGCGGCCGTGACAGGCCGTCGGAATAGTCCTGAACGCGCATACTAAACGGTGCTTTGGGCATCCGAGACGCGGGTATTCGGCCCCGAAAGTCCTCTCGCAAACGGCGACGAAAAACTGTTGCAGCATTATTCCGACAGCCAGGTGTGGGGGGAGGGCCATTGGCACCCGCGTTAAAGTGGTTTCCGTTCACAATCGCGGATTCCAATCTGTGAAAAGTTGGCCCCGGGCGATCTTGCTACCGATCCAGACAGGGAATTGTCGTGTTGTCGACTTGACAGGGTCCATGTAATATGTTATAATGGTATTATAGAACCATGTAATAACGGGATTCTAGGATATGTGGATAGAATGACGGTAAAGAAAAGTGGGAAACGGCGGAAATTCGAAAAGTCGGCCAGTTCCAAGGCGCGAAAGTCACGTGTGACCGGTGTGAAAGGGAAGAAAAGTGTCAAACGGATTCGTGTAAGACCCGGGGCCTCAAAGAAGGGCACCCGGGTTCAGGCAAAGGAAGGGCGTAAGAAAGCGACTCGTCTGAAGGATTCTCCCAGCGGAGGAAGGGCGGGGGGGGCACGACGAACCTTCGGTGGCTTACGCGAGCATGACGGGTGTGGTGTTCTGCTGATGATCGCTGAACATGCCGGTGCTGAGTGGGACGAGGTCTCACGGGCGTGGGAGCTTAGGAGTGCGACGCGGACGGGCACCGGTGGGGGAGGGGTAGGGCGGTTGACTCGAATATGGCCTTGTCTATGCAGGGTCCTGTCGGCGCTGGGCCATGTGGAGCGGGCGAAGATTCTCGGAAAGTTGCTGGAGGGGCCTGCGACGTATAAAACGCTGCAGCATGTGACGAAGTTAAAGGCCGGACCACTATATCACCATATCAATCAGTTACGCTTAGCCAGGTTGATTCTCCCTAAGCAACGAGATCTTTACGAATTGACGCGAGGCGGAAGAAACGTGATCCTCGCGGCGGTCGCGATGGCGCCTCTGGTGGGGGACGTGCGGCGCCGACCGGTTCCACAGGTGTAGAGAGCGAGACCTGCGAGCGAACATGAATATGCCGGAATCGTTGCGAGTTGTCCTGATCGAACCGTACTATGGCGGGTCGCATGCGGCGTTCGTTGCCGAGGTCGAACGGCTCAGCCGGCACGCCGTCACGACCGTGACACTTCCTGCAAGGAAATGGAAGTGGCGTATGCGCGGAGCGGCCATCTGGGTCACGCGGGACCAAAGTGACTGGATTTCGGGCGCCGCCGGTGGGGGGGTGGATGCGATTCTCTGCAGCGACATGCTGAACGTGGCCGACCTGCGTGCCTTGCTTCCCGCAAGCATCCGCAACATTCCGATCGTCGTGTACTTCCACGAAAACCAGCTTACATACCCGATCCCCGACGAGGACGACCGGGATTATCAATACGGTATGACGAACATCACCTCATGCCTGGCGGCCGACGCCGTGTGGTTCAACTCTCAGTTTCACGCCGAGGATTTCCTCGGTGCCACCGAGCGTCTTCTTCGTAAGATGCCCGATTACGTACCGGCCGACGTGATCCAGGAGATTCGGGCGAAATCGTTGGTAATCCCGCCACCCGTGGCAATTGGTCACGCCGACCGGCCGCCTCGGATGGCGGATCAACCGGTAACGATTCTCTGGTGTCATCGTTGGGAATATGACAAGAACCCCGAGCCGTTCTTCGACGCGCTAATACGACTTGACCAGGCCGGTGCCGTCTTCGATCTCGTTTTGGTCGGAGAGCAGTTTCGCACGGCGCCGGCAGTGTTTGCCGAATCGTGGCCGAGCCTCCAGCAGCACATAGTCCACGCCGGTTTCATCAGCGACCGATCAGAGTACTTGGCACTCCTTGGACGATGCGACATCGTCGTCAGCACTGCCATTCAGGAGAACTTCGGGATCGCCGTGGCCGAGGCGATCCTTGCCGGCTGTCAGCCGTTGTTGCCCAATCG
>JAUXGE010000152.1 GCA_030622435.1 Planctomycetota bacterium | reverse complement strand
CTTCAGACCCCGCCTCGCGGCGGTAGCCCTTGCGCTTCGTTCGCACTTCACCTCCATCAGGTTGTGCAGGGGACTTGCACCCCCAGGTTATCGAACATGCTCGGCACACCTACTCTCGATCAGCCCTTCAGGCTGAGAACCGCGCAACGAGAGGACATTCGTCCTTTCAGGCTGAGAGTCACGCACTGCCAGGCGTTGCATCATGCCTTCGACGTGGGAGCTGGGGCCGGGGAGGGCTCGGGGGTCGTGTCTTCCTGAGGCGTGTATTCGGAAACGAGTTGCTTGAGGGCGTCGCGGATCTGCCGCTTGTCGGCACTGTCGGCCATGCCCGTCAATCGACTGATTCCGCGCCGGACCGTCTCGGGGTCTTCGGGGCGGTGTTTCCAGATACCGATCTTCGGATGCGCCGTATCGCCTATGTGCTCGCCTTCGCTCAGCAGTTCCTCGTACAGCTTCTCACCCGGCCGGATGCCCCTGAAAGCGATCTCGATGTCGATACCGGGCCGAAGACCGCTGAGCTTGATCATGTCACGCGCCAGGTCGACTATCTTGACCGGCTCACCCATGTGCAGCACGTAAATCTCCCCGCCCTTGCCCATCGCACCGGCCTGGAGCACGAGTTGGGCGGCCTCGGGGATCGTCATGAAGTACCGTTCCATCTCCGGATGGGTCACGGTCACGGGACCACCCGCGGCGATTTGCTCCTTGAAGATCGGAACGACGCTGCCGCTACTGCCCAGAACGTTACCGAAGCGGACGGTGACAAACTGTGTCACTTGCGTGTCGCTGATGCTCTGCACATACATCTCCGCAACCCGCTTCGTACATCCCATGATGCTGGTCGGATTGACGGCCTTGTCCGTCGAGATCAAGACCATGCGCTCGACACCCGTCTCGACGCAAGCGTCAGCCACGACCTTGGTGCCGCCGATGTTGTTCTTGATGGCTTCGCCCGGGTTGATCTCCATCATGGGCACGTGCTTGTGGGCGGCCGCGTGGAAGACGATGGGAGGTCGTTCGCTCGCAAATACGGCCTTTAATCGTTGCGAGTCTCCGATGTCGGCAACACACGGGACCAGATCGAGCTGTGGGTGGGACTCGAGGAGCTCCCGGTGAATCTCGAACAGGACGTTCTCCGCCCGCTCGACGAGAATGAGTCGCTTCGGATCGAAGCCGGCTATCTGCCGGCACATCTCGGAGCCGATACTGCCTCCCGCACCCGTAACCAGAACGCACCGACCGTGAAGCTGCTCGCCGATGATGCCCGTATCCAACTTCACCGGCGCGCGCCCCAACAGATCGGCGATATCCACCTCGCGGAGCTGACTGACCTGGACGCGACCCTCGATCACGTCGGTTACGGCCGGGATAGCCCTGAAGAGCACGCCGGTTCCCTGACACTGCTCGACGAGCGAGCGGATCAGTTTCGGGCTTGCGTGAGGCAGGGCGATGAAGACCTCGTGCACATCGAGGCTGATGCACACGTCGCGGATCTGTGCAATGCGCCCGATTATTTCGACACCGTGGATGCGACCGTGGAGTTCAGCGACCTCATCGTCGAGAAAACCCACGCATTCGTAACGTTCCTGGCGAATGCGGTGAAGCTCGCGAAGGACGGCCTCTCCCGCGTCGGATGCACCGACAATCAAGACGCGGTTGGGATTCCCGGCTCGCTTGGGCTGAATGTCCTCGTAGTAGAAACGCACGAGAATGCGGGCGCCGGAGACCAACCCGACGGTTGCGGCCCAATCCAGGGCGAAGACGGACGATTGGCGCAGCGTGCGCCCGGGCACCCGGTCTATCAGCAAACCTCCGAAGAAGAGCTGCCAGATGTTCTCCATCAGAAAATAGATGGTCAGGAAGGCGAAAGTGCCGATCAACGAGGCGCTGATAACGCCGAAAAGATCGCGCAGACCGACATACCGCCAGGAACCGCGATACTGGCCCGTCCAGCGGAAAACCAGAAGCTTGATGGGTAGCGCCAATGCCGCCAGCGGGAGGTACAGCTCGATGAACCAACCGTAGACGAGTTGACCCCGTCGAAGCTGCCATCGAAAGTTGTATGCCAGCGCAAACGCCACCAGCAACGCAACGGCGAACAGCAGACCGTGAACAACCACCACAGAGAAAGTGCGATAGCGAGCCTTTCGCCCGGGATGGGTCATAATCGGCTTGTAGGGCTCTTCGCTCACGCTGGCTTCACACCTCTGCTACCTGTGGCTCGTCGCGCGTATCCGTCGAATGAGAGTGAATCGTTCCGTCGCATGGAGAGACGCAACCCCTACCCGCGCCTTATGGGGTGGAACCGCCGTGCCGATCGACATCGCTGCTTCGGGCTGCGTGCATGGCGGCCGGCCAGTTCCTATATGCCGAACCCGGGTGATCCCGGGCAAGGCTCACGGCGGACGCGACGGCTTCATCCCGCTCGCCCAGGTACCAAAGCACCAACGCGTGCAATGCCCGCACGTCGGCATTATCCGAGGCAATTCCCGCCTGTAATTGCACCGTCGCGCGTATGCGACGCGCTTCGGTCGGATCACCGAAAGCCTCCGCGACGTTCACATCGTCGAGAAACGGGTTCGCGGCGCGCACGTTGAATTCTCGGAGCAGCGAAATGGCGGTCCGAGTCGCACCGAGTGAAACCCGGCAGAACAGCCCGCCGATCCGCGACGCGAAATCGGAAGGTTCGAGCAGGGAAACCGTCTCGAAGGACCGGGCGGCACGGCGGTAGTCGCCATCCTCGAACCAGGCCCATGCATCCTCGCGCACACGCGCGCATGCCAAATCCACTTCGGATCTCAGCCGCTCCTCGAGTGGTGTAGTGGATTCTGCCGGCTCGCCGTGCTCGTCCCGCACGAACGGCGTCCTCGCCAACGAGGGCGGTAGTCCAATCGAGTTCGGCGCCTGCATGTAGACACGATGCACCGGGGCGTTCAACGAGGTCGCCATTATCAACTCGTGGCGCCGGTCCAGAATCGTGTCGATCCTGAGCGCCTGCTCGCGACCCAGGTGGCTGCGAAAGCCGCCGTAGCGGTCGAAGACTCGCTTCTGCCATCCGGACGGACCCGCCGGTCTGTAAGGGCTACGGATACTGCGTCCTGGCTGGAACTGCGTGGCCCTCAGAACGTCACCCGGAAGGGAGAAAGGATTGTACCCACCACGCCGGTCAACACGCCTGCTGCGCGTCTGGTACGCGCGGAGATTCTTCTGCTGCGTCGGGTTCTGGAACGTGCCGACCGAGCGTCGAGAGGCATAGCGCGGGCGAACATTGCCGTAAGCATCAGCGCGGCTCGTCGGGTTGTAGCCGGCCCGGGTCTGAGCCTGCAAGGATGAACTCATGAGCAAAGACAACGCCGACAGCGCCAGCATTGCACCAAGCCGAAATCGTCTATCGTGCGGCCTCACCAACAAACCGTACACCCCATGTCATTCGTTCGACACGCCTTTATCCAACATGATGGTACAATCGGCAAACCATAATCGGACGCCCAGCGGAAATCAAGATGCGCTTCGTTCCCGGGTCGGGCGCCGCCGGTTCATAACATCAGGCCGATCAAGGAGTTATGCCCTTTCGCCGCCGGCAGAACTTGGTGAGGTTGGATGCTGCTAGTCGATGGATCTCAGGGATCCGGTGGTGACGTCGGCAGGAGAAATCGTCGAAAGGTTCAGCGCCCTATCCAGACCGGAATACCGGGGTTTCCGCGTTACCAGTAGTGGCGTAGCGTTTGTAGTAGCATGTGAATGGCACTTCCGAATATCGACAGACGGTGCTCTGCGGAACTCCGGCTCAGAAGCGGCGATCGATAATAAACTCGGCCAGAGCGATCAACGATGAGCGCGCGTCACCGGGTGGGACGGCGTCAAGTCGTCGGATGGCTCGGAGGACATGATCTCTGGCCGTCGATACGGCGTGGTCCACGCTGTCGGTCTCGTCGATCCATTCGCGCAGACGTCTCTGTGTACAGCAAGCCTCGCCCCTGACGATCTCCCGGATCGCCACAGCCGTTGATTCGTCTGCGTGAGCCAGGCAATGAATCGTGGGCAGGGTCAACTTACCGAGCGAAAGATCGACGCCTAGTGTCTTTCCCACCTGACGCCGATCGCCCACGATATCGAGTATGTCATCGACGATCTGGAACGCCTTGCCGGCGAGCATGCCGTAGTCGTACATGGCGCGAACCGTCATGTCGTCCGCGCCTGCGGAGAAGGCACCGAGTTCACAGCACGCGGCCGTCAGCGCACCCGTCTTTCGGCGGATGATATCGAAGTACTCGGTTTCGCTCAGCTGATCATCACCACTGCGACGATTCTGGAGAAGCTCTCCCTCACAGACTTCGTTGGTCGCCGCGCCGATCCTTCTCGAGGCATACTGGCTGTCAAGACTGCTGCACAGGTGGAACGCGTGACTGATCAGGTAATCGCCGACAAGGACGGCCGCCACGTTCCCGGCGGTTGCGCAAATCGTGGGAAGTCGCCGCCGCTCATCAGCCTCGTCGAGCACGTCGTCGTGCACGAGCGTGGCCATATGCACAATCTCGACGACAGCGGCAAGCGTGTGATGCTCCTTCGTCAGTTGCCCGGTCGCCTTGCCCGCAAGGAGAAGCAGCGCCGGGCGCAGCATCTTCCCACGGTAAGACCGGACTCGATCGCACCACTCGTTGACAAACGGCAGATCGCTTTGCAGCTCGTCGTCGAAGATCCGCTGCGCTGCGCACAGATCGTCAGCGATGGGAGCGTAGAGATCCGTCAGCAGCGATGACGTGAGATCGCTCATGGATTCTCTGCCGCACTCCTCGTTCTTGCATTGCAGTCCCGTCCACAGGGATCTGCACGTGATCGATTCCTTGCCACGTCCGACGCGTGGGTCGGCCGCTACAGAAGCATGCCCGCGCTTCCCTCGGACACGGCACTCATCGGTTCATGTGTGTCGGGAAACCGGCGGGTCGTCACACTTCGATCCGCAGGTTGGGTGGCCCATGGCTTTAGCCGTGGGGACGCGAATCGTGGTGTTCCCCACCTCTGAAGAGGTGAGCCACCCATCTTGTGCCACTGCTCGAGAGCAGTGGCACGCGTTCGCCCAACGCCGGGCACCGATCCAACCCGCAACAACAGATGTGATGCCACGGCGGCACCCTCCACACAGGCGTTCCAAACCTCTGCTCGTGCATCAGTTCGATTGTAGTGAATGGTCGGCGACGGCTACAGTCGTTTTCAAATGTTTTGAAAACAAGTAGCACCTGAGAGACCCGGCGTTGTCCGGGGCGGAGACGAACCTCGACAATGTGTCCGGGGGCGGGACGAGGCGTGTTGACGTGGGCAGGGATGGATGTCTTGGCCTTGTGCGAAGGCTTGTCGATGTGTGGAAAAGGGGGTTCTGGTACTGGGACCGGCCCCACCGGAGCGGATAGCGGCTTCGTCGGAGCCGCTATCTGTCCAGGTTGGAAACTGTGGTCCTATATCCATGTCCGAGCCGGCTCTGACCCGCCCGCAGTGACTATCAGCCTAAGGTTCGCGTCCAGGTCCGGTACGACGCGGGTATGCCGGGCAGGTCGAATAATCGCCCGCCCGATCACGATCCTCGTTCACTCTTACCGGGACATCCTGCCATCAGATGCGCCGGTCAATCAGCTCCGGGTTTGCACCGATACCGACAGCATGAACTGGTATCCGACGCCTGAGCTCTCCAATGCCGCAGGGAGTCTGACTGCGCGGTCGGCGTGGGCTGTGCGATTGCTGCACTGGGTTGCAGATGCACGTGCCCACAGGGTGATCTGTCTGGTTCTGGGAATCTGGCTGCTCAACGGATTCGATCTGGTGTTCACGGTCATGTCGCATCAGCATGGCATGCTCCACGAGGAGAACCCGCTTGCCAGACACATGCTCCAATACGGCACGGCCTCGATAGTTCTCTACAAGGCGGGGCTGGTCATGATCGGGAGCTACCCGCTCCTTCGCTTCCGTAAGGCAAGAATCGCGGAGCTGGGCAGCTTCGTCATACTCGCGGCATATGCGTTTCTTGCGCTGCGCTGGTCAACCTGTGTCGAGCTGTACACCTTCACCGCCACTGGTGCCGACAACTTCGCCGGAATAGAGAACCTCCTCGGAACGACCACCGAGTAGGTGTGCCGCGGCAAACCAAGCCTATCTACGAGAGCCGGTGCTTCCATAACACGCACGTGCAAGACGTCCCGGATTGCGTCAAGCGGGTGCCCCGTCCATTCCGGCGTTTAGATGGTTCGGACAGCCGTGTCGTTGCGTCGCCGGGATGGGTGGGGGACGGACTCGTAGACAGAAAGGTATGCGCTATCAGTCAGTTGAAATAATGCACCGACCTTACTGTGCACCGGGTTTCAATCGATGCAAGCCCGGGTTAAATCCCCGTGTCAAACTTCTTCAACACTTGGCTATCCAAGATCGGTCCCCCACCCTTACGCCTTGAACGTCGAATCATGTTTCAAATGCACGGAGGGCGTAAGGATGGGGCACACAGCTTCCATCACACGCACGTGCAAGACGTCCCGGATTGCGTCAAGAGTCTGAACACCCAGTGGCCCGGACTACTTGCGGGCGATGTCGATAACAGCCGGTCCGTGAGGCTGCGGTTCGTCAGCCGGGCGGCTATGGACGGACCGGAAACCTGCCCGCAGCATCGCCTCGGCAACTTCGCCTTCATCCAACATGTTGCCGTGACTCGTAAGTATGACGCCCAACATCTCGTTGATGAACATGGCCGGCTTGGTCCGCTCATGCGACAGGCCTTCCGCCAGGCTGACGTAGACGCCGCCGGGATTCAAGGCCGCATGTATCTTGCAGATTAGAGGATCGAGGTTCTCGCGGGTCATCGTGTAGCTGGTCCATATGAGGTCGTAGCCCTCTCCGATGGAGTCCGTCATGTAATCCCCGCCGATCGTCGTCACACGATCCTCCATCTCGTATTCGCGGATGTACCTTTGGGCGAGTTCAACGATCTCGGGCTGGTCGAAGAGCACACCGTTCATGGTCGGGTGTGCGGCGACGATGCCCAGACCTATCAGCCCGGCACCGGCGCCCAGGTCGAGCATCTTCTTCATATGCGGAAATTCAGGGAGCCGGCTGACCATCGAGGCCGCGTGTTGGGCGACCCCGGCACGTTGTTGGTTTGCGCGGAACTCCGCCTCTTTGACCCACGGGATGGAATGGGGAGGGCTACCGGAGAGGGGTGGGCCGTCTTTGACAAGCGCGGTCATGTTCTCGAGGGCGGGCTGCATCCACTCAGCGGTGTCAGCCAGGACGTCGCCGAGGTACGTCGGTTCACCATCAACAAGAAAGGCATCGGCGAGCGGAGTATTGCGGTACAGCCCGCCCTTCTTGTCCAGCAGGTCGTTGGCAGTAAGCGCATCGAGGAGTGCGCGGGTGTTCTCCGGATGCGTTTTGATCTCCCGAGCCAGTGCCTCGGCGGATGTCGGCCTGGTCAGAAAGGAGAACACCCTGAGCTCGATGGCGGTCAACAGGAGCTTGTGCCGGATACCCGTGTGCAGCAGGTGTGTCAGCGGGGCCAAGCTGAGGGTCACTTCAGGCAGATTCTTCATAGCAGGCACTCCTCATGTACGTGTTGACGGTCAACACCCTTTGCCCGTTGACGTAGAGACTTCAGGCAAGTTGCCTGGTGGATGAGCTATCGCTTACGAGCCCACACCGACCACTTTGTTTCCTGCCGTGCGAGCCAAATCGTTCACCAATGTCTCTACGCAGAGTTGCGTGTTGACGTTGAGTTTCAGATGATTCTCGGCCTGGGCGATGCGGTTGATCGCCTCGATTGCACGGGAGGCATCGACGAATCCACACACTGCTTCAATACGTGATCGCCACTGCGCGTTGAGGAGTGGGGCAGAGTCGCCGTTCGTGACTCGCAGAACATCCGCGTACCATCCGGCCGCCAGGTGGAAGATGGATTGAAGCCCGCGCCGCCCGGCCTCCGTGTCCGAGATTTCCGGATCGCGCTTTCGATAACAATCACCCAGCCCCTTGGATTCATCGATCCACGTTGACGCGACCTTGTCACTCCTCGCATTTGCGTTCCGCTTTGACCGGCCGCGATCTCCGCTACCCCCTGTGACGAGGTCGGCGAATCCCTCGAGGAGCCGCTCGTTGAGCCCGTGAAGATCGTCCCCGGCATACCGAAGAGCCCGTCCCAGACTGCCATCCCCTATTTGTGCGTACCACTGAATACGGTCACCCGACAAATCCGGCAATTCCCGTCGCAACCCTTCCTGCACGAACGAAGTCGGCAATGCATCGAACCGCACAACCTGACACCGAGAAAGCGTCGTCGGCAGAAGCAGATCGAGCGACGTGACGAGCAGGATGAGGTACGTTGTGCCCGGCGGTTCCTCCAGGGTCTTGAGCAAGGCGTTTTGGGCCTGCGATGTAATCCGATCAGCCTCGCGCACGATGAACAACTTTGCGCGACCGCGAATAGGCGTCAACCCGACGCGGGAGATGAGGAAATGACGCAGAACGTCCACCCCGATGTCGAGTGCCTTGCGCTTCCGCACGGTCAAGTCCGGGTGCTCGCGGTTGAGCTGGCGGTAGATCAGGTGCAGGTCGGGGTGCGTCCCCGACGCGACCGCGCGGCACTCCACGCATGACCCACACCCGATGCGAAGCACATCCACGCCGACGTCCTTCTCACTTTCCCCGTCGATTCTCCGCTCAACCGGCGAATCGCAGAGTAGCAGTTGTGCAAGGCCGCAAGCCAGCGTCTCCTTCCCGACGCCGTCCGGTCCGTGGAACAGGTACGCGTGCGGGACGCGACCCTGCTCTACGGCCCGTTGGATCAGCCGCTGAGCATGGCTCTGATGGTGGACGTCATAGAGAGACACGCTGCAACTCCTCCAGAACCCGGTGATAGACCGTGTCCACGTCGCCGCGCGCGTCCGTCGCGATCACGGTGGTAGGGTAGTACTCGCGCACATCCAGAAACATCTGCCTGACCTTGCGGTGAAAGTCGATGGAACGAGCCTCCATGGCGTCCGGACGGCTCCCCTCGAACAACATCGCACCATCGGCGTCGCGCTGCCGGTGTTTCCCGGCATGATGCGGTTTCCGCCCGATTCGCTCGAACCCTTGCTCGGCGTCGACATCGAGGATCACCGTCAGGTCAGGCCAGCAATCTCCGATGGCGAACTGCGCCAACTCGATGACCCGCTTCGGATCGTATCCAGCCGCACCCTGGTAGGCGCAGGTCGACGTCACGAACCGGTCGCACAATACCGTCTTGCGTTTCTCGAGCGCCGGCCGAATCACTTCGGAAAGCAGTTGTGCACGTGACGCCATGAACAGCAGCGTTTCACAGTGGATGTCCATCGAACTCAGGTCGTGGTCGAGAAGCACCGAGCGGATGCGATCTCCGATATCGGTCCCGCCCGGATCACGGCATGACACGACGTCCGCCCCTCCGCTCGCAAGCAAATCGGCCAGCATCGCCCGCTGCGTCGATTTCCCCGATCCATCCGGACCGTCGAAAACGACGAACTTGCCGGCCAGCTTTCTCGAAAGTGCTTCAGCGTCGATGGTCACGGTCTCTCCTTCTCTCCGCTTGTTCCAACCGGCCCGCCGTCGCCGTTACGTCGCCGCCGCGCCTCCTCGAACACCTCGGATGCGTTGTAGCTCGACCTAACGAACGGACCAGACGCCACACTGAGGAAACCGAGCCGTCGGGCGTGGTCGGCCAGTCCCTCGAACTCCTCGGGCGTGTAGTACTTCACGACCGGTGCATGATCGTTCAGGGACGGTGCGAGATACTGCCCGATCGTCAGCACGTCACAGCCGACGCCACGCAAATCCTCGAACGTCTGCTTCAACTCAGCAACCGTCTCACCCAGCCCGATCATCAGACCGGACTTCGTGACGATCGTCGGGGCGACTTCCTTCACGAGACGTAGCGCCTCCAGCGATCGCGAGTACCCGGCTTGCGGGCGAATCGCAGGCGTCAGACGTTCCACCACCTCGATATTGTGATTGTACAACTCCGGATGTGCCAGGCACAAAGTTCGGATGCAATCGCGGCGCGCATGAAAATCAGCCGGAAGCACCTCCACCGTGGTCCCCGGGCACCGCTCGTGAATTGCCGCCACGCATCGGGCAAAATGCCCTGCACCCTCGTCGTCCAGGTCGTCTCGAGCTACGGCCGTAACCACCACGTGACGCAATCCGAGACGGGCCACCGCCTCCGCGAGTCTGATCGGTTCATCTTCTCGTAGCGGATCGGGACGCGCTGTCTCGACGGCGCAGAAGCGACATCGCCGTGTACATTTTTCGCCCAGGATCATGAACGTCGCACATCGCTTCGCCCAACACTCAGACTTGTTCGGGCACTTCGCCTCCTGACACACAGTTGCGACCGCGCTCCCCGCTACAACGGCCGTCGTCGCGGCGTAATCACCCGACGGCAACGGGCGCCTGAGCCAAGGCGGCAGACGCCGATGAGGCCTATGCGATTCGTT
>JAUXGE010000307.1 GCA_030622435.1 Planctomycetota bacterium | reverse complement strand
TAAGGAGCGGCGTCTCGACAGTATAGGTGAACCGGCCCAGGCGGGGCTGGCGGTGCTCGAATGTAACCGGTTCGACCACACCGCCTATCCCGATTTCCACATTCCGGCTTCCCACGATCCGCCCAGCGCCACCTTCTGAAATGCTGCGTTCACGAAGCTGTACGCGCACAGCCCGCCCCTCGACCCCCTCTACCGAAAGGTGCGCCGTGATCGAGAAGGGATCCTGCTGAAAGACGTTTGTCGGGGCGAGCACCTCGGTGACACGCACGTTCAGTGGTGGGGACGGATCGCCGATGCCGACCACATGGATGGGCAGGCGGCGCTGACGCGCGTAACGCGCGACGTCTTGTGCCGAGGCCCCCTGATTGAACCCACCGTCACTGAAAACTACTACGGCCGCAACGGGAGCACTGCCAAGTGATTCGACGGTGCGTCGCACGGCTCGCTCGATATTGGTGGCCGGTCCGACCGCCGACACGTCCACCGGAACGTCATTTGCGCTCAGCAACGCAACGGTGTTGTTGTCTTCGACCACTGTCGCCGCCGGTGACTCTCGGGTGGCACGGATTGTACCGGCCGGCCTTGGTTCATCACTGAAGTGGTGGATCTTGACACGGTTCCTCCCGGCCAGATCGTGCAGAAACCGCCGGTCATCCCGGTTCAGCAAGCTACGAACAACATCCGTCCGGCGGGTTGGAGGCAGGTCCGTCCGGTCGAGCAAACGTTTGACACGCTCTCCAGCCGCGGCATCCCGGTAGGTATCAGCAATATCCATGCTCGATGAACTGTCGACCAGGACGATTGAATACGAATCGATCCACCGGCGAATGATCTTCACTCGCACCGGTTCGAGCAGGATGACCGCCAGGGTCACCAGTACGAGACAACGCAAGACGGCCAGCAGGGTTCGCACGCGCGGAGACGCCCCGATGCGCCCTTCGGACCGGTACATCCACCCCACGGTCCAGCACAGCGCGACCACGATCACGACTCCCCCAACCGCGAGCCACCCTTCTGGCAGGTGACGCAGCTCGGTCACGAATTCCTCATCGCTGCGCGTGACCGCGGCAATCAGGAGAGGGCAAGCTATCCACGCTAGTCCTGACATATCGAAACCGTTATGACGTCCGCGCGCGGCGCGCGGCTCTATCTCCTCCGACCCCACCACCAAGCAAGGGATTGCTCCACCATCAACACCGCCACGGCGACGAACAGAAACAGTCGCCACAGCTCGAATCGGGCATCGCCGCCGGCATCCGTCAGTCCGTCGATGCCTTTGACATACTCGAACGGCACATCACCCAGCGCACGGCGGAGCTGTGCTTCGTCGGCCGGGGTCAGGTCACTCTCACGCGGATCGATGTTGACGGCCGCCAGCAGGGTCGATTCGCCGCCCTCATGCCGTTTGACGACAAACCCGTAGATCCCGGCTTGCTCCGTGTGCTCCCAGCGTAGCTTCAAAACACGATCGTCGTCAGCCATCGTGGCCGTCAATCCGATCTCGCGCTCGTCCGGATAGGCCGGTGTGCGGACGAAGGCGTCGGCGTCGAAAACAGTGGCATCAAGAGGCATCTCTATGGTATCGCCGACGAGATGCCGCCAACCCACGTTACCGCTGCGCGCGGCATGGCGTGTCAGCTCCATCATCACGGGTAGGAACGTCGGATGATCGGGCCAATGGTGCCACTCCTTGTCAGCAGTTGTGGTGAACAGCACGACCAGACCTCGTCCGAAAGAACGCTCCACTATCGCGGGATCGGGATCAGCCCGTCCGGCCTGATCGAACCGTGCGACGACGCGAGCCGCCCGAGCGGATCTCAGGGCCGATGTGTCGTTGCCGAATCCCTCTTCAGCCGGCTGTGCCGCGTCGACATCGAACGGTCTGCATCCGAAGTAGGAGAAGAAGGGTATCTGCGCGATCCCGAGCGGATCACCCTCACGTCCGAGACCGCGCATGGCCGGATGCAACCTGTCGGTTACTGACAGATGTACACCGTCAGCCGCTCGGATCACCTCGGTCAACTCGGCGGGAAACAGCCCGTCGCCGCCGCGGTAGAACGCGGTGTTGTACAGGTCCGGGTCGACCTGATCGCCAAGGAACACGAGCAATCCCCCGCCCTGTCGTACGAACCGCTCCAAAGACTCGACGGCCGGGGCGCTGATACGGTACACGTTCGCCAGAATTACCACGTGAAATCGTTCGAGGCGCACACCGTCGAGCTGCGCCTCGTCAACGACGACGACTTCGTTCCCGCTGAACACTTCCCCCTCCGGTCGAAGCGCGGTCGTGAGGAAAGTGACTTCGTCCTCGAAGCTGTCCGTCGCGGGTTCGCCGTTGACGATGAGAACACGGATGGCCCCCGCAACCTGTGGCGCAGCGTAGCGCACGTTGTCCGCCGGCAGCGCGTCAGCCGGAATCTCGATACGGACCGCTTCGTAACCCGCCCGGAGGAAATCCACCTCCATGTCGACGGTCGCGCTTAGTCCCGCGCCAAGCTCACGAAGGGTCTTGGAGGGCTGCGTCAGATTCCCGGTGGTAAGTTTCAGTTCGAGGTCCTCGACCGGGCGAGGTGTGTGGTTTGCCACACTGGCACGGATCGTTCCCGTAGTTCCCGCAACGACCTGTCCCCCTGCCGGGGCAAGGTCCGTGACCGCGAGATTGGCCGCCTCCTCTTCACCGATGTTGATCAGAACGACATGTAGACCGCGGTCTTCACCCGCCCACAAAGTGAGCGGCGCCAAGATCCCGGAACCCGTCCTTACCGTACTGGCGACAGACCGTTCGCTACCTGCAGGCGGGGAAACATCGGACACGGTTCCGTTACGGGAAGATTCCACCGGTGACTCTTTTGAAGCCGCATCAATCCAGCCGTGTTGCTGAAAGTCGCTGATGAAGTAAACGGCCGCGTTTGTGATGCCCGGGCTGCGATTCAACACGGCGACCACCCCCTCGACAACGCTCGCAGGGTCAATCGAACGTTGTGTGGGCGTCATTGCATCCAGCCGGGCGAGAAGCTCATCCGTCTGCGTGTCGTCGAGGTACGTGCTTGAATCGACAGGTGAGACGGGATCAGACATTCTCAGAATCGTGACGGTATCATCGGGTGAGTGCTCCCGTATGGAGGTGAGCAATCGGCGTACCGCTGTCTTCGCCCGATCAAAGACCGGACCATCCGGTGTGCTATAGGCCGTGCTGAACGAATCATCCAGCACGAACACCCGCTCGGTGCGCCGCGTTCCCGCCCAAGCCACCGCCAGACCGCTCGCCTGGAGGAAGGGGCGGGCGATCATTGCGGCGAGCAGGATCACGGCCAGGCATCTAAGCGCCAGCAAGACCCACTCTTCCATGCGCAATCGCCGGCGGTTCCGACGCTCGGCATCGAGGAGGAAATCCATAGCCGCCCAGCGAATGCGCCGGAATCGGCGCCGTGCCAGCAGATGAATGAGAACCGGCGCGGCCACCACCGCGGCTCCGCCGTAGAACAAGGCGGGTGAGACGAAGGCGGCAAGTAGTGGTGTTAAAGGAATCATCATGCAACGGTCGGTCGGTTTTCGCCGTGTACGGTTCGCATTCCAGTTTATGCTCGTGCACGCTGCCGGTGCATCCGGGTCGCCAGAAACGTCGTCAAGGCGACTTGAAGGCTCTCGGCCGTGCTGATCAGGGAGTAGTCGATCCGTTGGTTCAAACACGCGCTGCGCACGCGGCTCAGGAAGGCCCTCAGCCCCTCCAAGTAACTACTTCGCAGCGATTGCGGATCAGTGAGTATTTCCCGGTCGATATCCTCGAGCCCCTCGAACCGTGTGCGATCGGCGAAGGGAAACTCCAGCTCGTCATGATCGAGCACGTGCAGGACGAGGATGTCATGCTGATCATACCGGAGCCGTTGCAGGCCTCGAATGATATCCTCGACGTCCGTAAGCAGATCGGACAGGATCACGACCATCCCGCGTCTGGGGATTCGGGCCGCCAACTCGTGAAACAGCATCTTGACGTCCGTCTTGTCACTTGGCTCGCACGATTCGATCACATCCGCCATCGTGTGCAGCGAGATACGATTGGTCGACACCGGAAGCTGCCGGCGAACTTCGTGATCGAACAGGGTAAGTCCGACGCCGTCTTGCTGGTAAATCAGGAGATGGGCCAGCGACGCCGCCAGCGTGGCCGCATAGTCCCACTTTGTCATACGCCCCGTTCCGGAATGCTGCGGATAGGCCATCGACCCGGAGCAATCGAGCAGAAGGTGCGTCCGCAGGTTCGTCTCCTCCTCGTATTCCTTGACGAAGTACCGGTCGGCCTTGCCGTACACGCGCCAGTCGATGTGTCGTACATCGTCACCGGGCACATAGGGGCGGTGCGTGGCGAATTCCACGCTGAACCCCTTGTAGGGGCTGCGGTGCATGCCACTGACGAAACCCTCGACGACGTGGCGCGCCCGAAGCTCCAGCCTGGAAATCCGGCTGAGAACCTCAGGTTGAAAGTACTTTGCGAGTTTGTTCATCGTCGTCCAGGGAAGTGTGTGTCGGATCGAAGCCGGCCAGCAGATCGTCTACGATCCGATCGACCGTGAACCCCTCCGCCTCCGCGGAGAAATTGGTGACAATACGGTGTCGCAGCACGGGGTGGGCCAGAGCGCGAATGTCCTCGGTGGACACATGGTGTCTGCCGCGCAGCGTTGCGCGAACCTTGCCCCCCAGCACAAGCGCCTGAACGGATCGCGGACCGGCGCCCCACGAGACCATCTTCTTTATGAAGGCCGGCGTCTGTGGCTCCCCGGGTCTCGTCGCGCGGACCAGATCAAGGGCGTGTCGTATGACGTCGGGCGCCGCCGGTACCCGCCGAACCAATTGCTGAAACCGGAGGATATCCTTCGCTGAGAGGATCAGATCGACCTTCGGCTCGGCCTGAGCCGTCGTGCGCTCCACCACGTCATATTCTTCGTTGTAGGTGGGATACCCGATGAAGACCTTGAACAGGAAGCGATCCTGCTGCGCTTCGGGCAGCGGATAGGTGCCCTCCTGCTCGATCGGGTTCTGTGTGGCAAGGACGAAGAACGGTGCGGGCAGATTGTGCGTCTCGCCACCCACCGTCACCTGGCGCTCCTGCATCGCCTCGAGCAGAGCGGCCTGCGTCTTGGGCGGCGTCCGATTGATTTCGTCCGCCAGGACGATGTTGGCGAAGACCGGACCGGGCATGAACTTGAATGCGCGACCACCGGTCGTGCGATCCTCCTGGATCACTTCCGTCCCCGTTACGTCCGACGGCATCAAGTCCGGAGTGAACTGGATCCTGTGGAACGAGAGGTTCAGGCAGCGCGCCAATGTGGAGATCATCAGCGTCTTGGCAAGACCGGGAACACCCTCCAGGATGCAGTGCCCGCCGGCGAACAAAGCGATCAGGAGTTGGTCAACCACCTCCTCCTGCCCGACAATGACCTTTCCCAGCTCCCGGCGGATGCCGTCGTAGGCGGACCGAAGCTCCTCAACCGCCTCCGTATCGCCGGCAGAAGGCGAATCGCCAGGTGAAACCCTTGTTACATCATCATCCATCGTCTACTCCTCGAACCACCGGGTGCATCTGCCAAGTCCCGCCGCAGGCAGGTGCGCCCATGTCCGCCATGTACGTATCAGGAATGCGTGTTTGTCCGACAACATCATCGTGCTTCCTTCAATGCTGACAAGGTAGTGGCACACAATGCGTCCGCGCCCGACCCGTTTCCTTCCCCTCTCACCGTTGCATGATGGGAAGCTGATTATAC
>JAUXGE010000089.1 GCA_030622435.1 Planctomycetota bacterium | reverse complement strand
GAGTCCGTCGAACGCACGTTCACCCACATCGGCAATCTGGCCGGGGCGGCCGAACCGGTCGCCGAGAACCTCGCAAAGCTACTTGAACCGCGAAGCGTGGCAGATGGGGGCCGACCGGACGCCGCCGAGCACGGTGTAACGGCAAACGTGGCCACGATGATCGAGCGGATCGACACGCTGGCCGCCAATATCAACGAGGTCCTCGGGGACGAAAATATACAGCAGGACGTGAAATTGGTCGTGGGAGACCTCAAATCCGCAACCGAGGAGTTGCGCGAGACCGTGAGCCTCTGGAACACTGAGACCCGCAGGATCAGCGACAACGTCAACTCGGGGATCGACGATACGAGGGGCGACCTAAGGCGGTCGTTCGTGACGCTCAACGAGGTGCTCGAGAACCTCGACGAAGCGAGCAGGAATGTCGCCCAGGTGACGAACAGCGTGGCCGCAGGGGAAGGAACGGCGGCCTTGCTCATGCGGGACGAACGCCTCTACGAAGCAGCCGTGCTATCGATGGAGCGATTCGCGGAGTTGATCGGCTCGATCCAGCGAATCACCGGGAAGATCGAGAACGACGGATACATCACCATCGGGCAAACGACGTCGGTCGGGACGTTCACAAAGGACTTCCCCATCGACAAGCCCGAGCCGGAACCCGAGGCGACGACTGCCGACTAGAGCGCTTTCGGCCTTTTCGTAGCGGCCGCCCCCTGTGGCGGATGTAATATTCGACGGCTCCAGCCTTCTCCATCCCGCTACACGTGGAACGAAACTGCTCCAGCACCGGCGTGACGCCGATGCCCGATGATCAACTACCTGCACGACGGGCATGGCGGCGTCTGGCTTTGGTTCAGATAACCGGCGGCAGCTTGCCCTCTCCGCCCATCCTGCGACTTGCCTCCATTCTCGTGATGCACCCGGCAAATCGCCACTCTGTTCCGCCTGGTTGGCTCGTATGCCCGGACCACGCTATACTCTGCGGAACGGAACGCCTCGGACATCCCGTCCGAGGCCCGAACCTGCAGGATATCCGGGTCCCCCGAATGAAACGGAAGCTCGCGGAGAACTGGAAACGCGTCACGCACCGGATCGAGGAGGCCTGTGCGCGTGTGGACCGCGACCCGTCCAGCGTGACACTCGTGGCGGTCACCAAATACGCCAGCCTCGACGTCATCCGCACAATGTTTGACTTGGGATTCACCGACTTCGGCGAGCGCCAAGTCCAGGAGCTGACGAAGCGTGCGGCCGCGATCAACGAATGGCTCCGTCGCTTTGCGCGGGACGCCGGCACCGGCGCTCGACCGAGACCCCAATGGCACATGATCGGCCATCTGCAGCGCAATAAGGTCAAGGCCGTCCTCCCGTGGACCGACCTGATCCACTCCCTTGACAGCCTGCGTCTTGCCGAGGAGATCGACGCCCAGGCCGCCAAACTCGGACGCGTCATCCCGGTCCTGCTCGAAGTCAATGCGGCGGACGAACAGGGCAAATTCGGAGTTGCCGTGGCCGCTGTGACACACCTTTGCGAGCAAGTTTGCTCACTGGAGCACATCGAGCTTCGCGGGCTGATGTCCATGGCTCCGCTGACCGATGACGAAAACCAGATCCGGTACGTGTTCGGCCGGGTCCGCGAGCTGTTCGACGAGATCATCGGCGAGCGTCTTTGCGGACCACAGTTCAAAGACCTCTCCCTGGGGATGACCAACGACTTCGAGTTCGGCATAGAGGTGGGCGCGACCTACATCCGGGTCGGAACCGCCCTTTTCGAGGGCGTCGAGCTGGGATCAGAGCCCGTACCAGCGGAGTGATGCCCCCGAAATCCGCAGTCTGGGAAACGCTCATCCACGGCCCCTCCCCTTGCCACGCAATCTGGTATCTCTCGTCACCAACCCTCCTCCGCCTGGTATAATCATACTGGGTATGCCTCACGCATGTATCCCCGGAAAGGCAGGTGGCATCATGGATCTGAGTCGCTGGTATCGACTGATCGCCGCAACCGTAATCCTCGGCGGTGCCCTCAGCGTCACCCCTCTTTACGCACAGAGGCGGGGCAACAGACACGACGGGCGATCCGAGAGGACGGCACCAGTCGAGCGAACCCATCCCCGTGCTGACCAGTCTCCTCCCCCGACACAACTGGAACAGGATTTTGCGCCACCCGACCCGACCCGACCTTGGGGGCCTCCGAGATACCTGAACCGGTATCGCCATCGCCCCTATGGACACCGCGGCTTCCACGATCGACGGTGGTACTACGATGACGATTACAGCTACCGCTTCGGCCGGCGACGGGACGGCAACATCTACGACGAGAACCTCGAACGGGCATATCGGCAGGGCGTGTCGGATGGCCGGCATTCCGGGCGTTTCGAGATCCAAGCTGAGCGAGGTTTTGCCAACTACGAAGACGCAATGGCACGGGGGCACACGGCCTTTGGGGCAGGTGACTATGCACCGTCCCTTCGACACTTCCTTCTTGCCGCCACCCTGAACCAGGGGGATCCCACGTCACGCCTCTGCGCGGCACACGCCCGCTTTGCACTGGGAGACTACGGCACCGCCGGACGCCTGCTTCGACGAGCTTTCGAGCTGCAGCCCAGAATCATGTACCTGCCAATGGACATTCGAACCGCCTACGGCGACCAGCAGGACTTCCGGAGACATCGACGAGCGTTGCGCCGAGCCGTCAGGACCGACGTGGAGAACGGCGATCTCTGGTTTCTGCTGGGATACGTGTACTTTTTCTCGGACGATATGCCAAAGGCCGCGGACGCACTGACGCGCTCGGCAGAGCTGATGCCGGAGGATCGGCTCGTCGCCCGGCTCGCAGATCTGGCCGGGACCGGTCGGAGCCACCCCGAGGGACGCCCCACCGAGCGAGAGCCTCTCGAGCCCATCCGCGAGCTCTGACAACCGGAAACCAGCGTACCCAGATCCGACTCCCACGCTGCCGTCCGGGTATCCGGCTCGCTTTCAGCAACCTCGCAAACGGGCGATCAGGTCGATTCGCGTTGCTTTCAAGGCGAAGACGTACCCTGCCGGACGTTCGTCACTGATCGTTTGTCTGGGTCGGAATCCCTGCCGATAATATCGAGGGGCTCGCAGTGAGTCCCCAAACAGCGAGAAAAGACTGAGGGTCTCTTTCTTTGGACGCCTGCGTCCAGCCGCTGAACGGGCGGTCGTGAAGCCCGCGCCACACCCTCTACGGCTGACGGTCAGGAGATTGGATCCATATGAAGCAAGCGGTCATGGGCATCCTGGTCGGTGGTGGTCCAGCCCCGGGGATTGATGGGGTAATCGGAGCAGCCGCCATCGAGGCGATCAACAACGGGCTGACGACCTTGGGATTCTACGACGGCTTCCGTCATCTGTCCGAGGAACAGTTCGACCCGGCTGAGCACACTGTGGAACTGAAGATCAAAGAGATGGGCCGGATTCACTTCGACGGAGGATCCATCCTGCGAACCGCGCGGGCGAGCCTGCTCGACACGGAGCATCTCAAGACTTCGATGGTCGTTCGGCCCAATCAGGCCAAGGTCCAGCTCGTGTGCGAGCGCCTGCACTCACTTGGAGTTACACACCTCCTGACGATTGGTGGGGACGACACGGCGCTCAGCTCGCGGTTTGTGGCCGAGGCATACGGCGGCCGGCTACGCGTCGTTCATGTCCCAAAAACGATCGACAATGACCTACCCCTGCCCGGGGATATTCCCACATTCGGTTTCACGACCGCCAGGCATATCGGCGCCGAGATCGTGGCCAACCTAATGGAGGACTCGCGAACCACACGGCGTTGGTACGTGGTGGTAACGATGGGGCGCAATGCCGGGTTCCTGGCCCTGGGGATCGGCAAGGCCGCCGGGGCGACGCTCACCGTAATCCCGGAGGAGTTCGGAGAGTTCACCACGCTTGCGAAGATAGCCGACGTGATCGAAGGCGCGATGCTCAAACGGCAATCCATGGGACGCAACGACGGGGTGGCGGTCCTGGCCGAGGGGCTTGTTCACAAGCTTGGCGACCGGGCGGAGCTGTCGCGTCTGTTGGGACGGGATGTGCCGGTCGACGCGGCGGGGCATCCGCGATTGTCGGAAGTTCCGCTCGCCCGGCTGTTGCAGAGTGAACTACGGAAACGTTTCGAGGCGCGCAACGAGAAGATCACGATCGTCAGCCACACGCTCGGATACGAGTTGCGATGTGCCCGCCCGACGACGTTCGACATGGGATACACCAGAGACCTCGGGCACGGCGGCGTCCGCCTGCTGCTCGACTCTACGCGAGACCTACCGCCCGGAGTAATGGTGACCCTGCAGGCCGGCAACCTCCACCCGGTGCCGTTCGAAACCATGGTCGATCCGGAAACCAAACGCACGCGCATTCGAACGGTTGATTTGAGCAGCTATTCCTACAGCGTGGCGCGGGCCTACATGATCAGGCTCGAACGGTCCGATTTCGATTCCCCCACGATACTGGCGGCACTGGCAAGCGAAGCGGGGCTGACACCCCACCAGTTCAGGCAACGCTACGAACCCATTCTCGATATCTCCCGGGATCTATCGGACCCGGTGATGAATGTCGGCGACGACCCTGGATCACCTTGAGACGAGGTGCCTAACGTCAACTGATGACATCTCGGTGGCACCGGGTTTCAACCGGTGGAGGGGCACGATTGGACTATCTGTCACCCATGCGCCTCAGCGCGGCGGGGACTCGTACTCTCTGACGCGTTTCCCCAGGTCGAGGAACAACTCCACCTCTTCGTCGGTCATGTCAACGTCGCGCCGCGCCATCGCCGCGCAGGCGACGTCAAGCAAACGCAAGGGGTCACCTAACTTGACGCCGTCGTCCGTCCCCCAGCCGAATGAGGGGATGTACGTGGGGAGCACGCGGGTGGCTGCGACGCTGGCGGCAATTCCGATCACAGCGCCAGTCGGGATCGAGGCGTTGATGCCGATCTTGGCGTGGTCGCCAATGATCGCGCCGAAGAACGTGAGCCCGGAGTCGACCCGTGTTCCGTTGATCGGAACGCGGATCTTGCCGAACGTGTTCTTCAGATTGGAGTTTGTCGCACCGGCCCCGATGTTCACCCAACTGCCGACAAAGGAGTGCCCCAGGAACCCCAGATGCTGCTTGTTCGAACAACTGTGGATCACGCACCCGTTGACCTCCCCGCCGATCTTGCAGACCGGACCGATCGCATTGCCGCCGTGTAGCCAGGCATGGGGGAAGATTCGCGTGCCGGGTCCGATGTAGGCCGGGCCGTCGATCACGCTGTAGGCGCCGATGCGCACGTCGTGACTGATGAAGACCGGACCGTCTGCCGCGCTGATGACGGCCGTCGGATGAATCTCGGTGTTCTCGCCAACGTGGATCCGACCGGCCTCTACAAAGACCGGAGAAGGATCCAACTCGGAGTCACAGCAGGCATCGGTCTCACGCCAATCACTCTCGAGAAGCGCCGAAAGATCGCGCACCACCTCCCACGGATACCGGAGGAAACGACCGGGCACCTCCCGGCGATCCACACCCTCCAACGCCGCGGCCCGAGCTTCAGGATCGAGCAGGTCCGCAGGCTTCAATCTGGAGGCGAGCTTGGCGTCACAGGCGATGTACGCGACCTCGGAGTCCACGATGCCGACGCAGGACTTCCTCGGGAACTTGATCGGCTCGTCGAAGATCCAGCGTCCGTTGACCAGGACCGTCGAGCTGGGCAGGGGCTGGTTGGCAGGAGCGCCGCAGCGCTGGGCCGCGACTGGCGCAAGCCAGGGTCGCGTCCAAACGCCGGCAACAGGCGTCTCGAGCTGCTGAGCCACGCGGTCAAGGAGAATACGCCGACCATAACGCAACTCGAAAACCGATCGCCAAAACACCAGTGGCAACAGATTGACGAATCCCTCATCCTCGAATAGTACGATCGATCTTTTCATGATGGAGGGCAGTATACTGCCGGCCGTGATGTTTGCACGCCCCGGAGTGTTTTCCACTGACGCGCGAATCTTCGACCCGAGGCTGGTAAACCGGTGAGGGCTGGAGAGGAGAACCAAAAACGAAAGAAGGGCCCGCGCTCTGCGTGCAGGCCCTGCACATCGCCTGACGGCGTGACCGCCTTTGTGTCGGCGGGGCCTAAGGACGGAACCCTATATCCAACGTGGGTGGCATGCCGAGGTCCAGACCGCCAGCCTCGAGTGGGGCCGGTACGTCGTTAAATCCCGGACTTATGCCTCCTCTGGGTTCTCTTACCGGTTCAGCCACAAAAACTCCCTATCGAACACGGGAGCCACGCTCACCAGACACAGGATTATAGCACAATGTCTGCGTCGCGGAGAACAAAGTCTCGTTACCAATCGAGAATCTACAAAATGCAGATGGCAGGAACCTGTTCGTAACCGCGCGCGCATTCGCGGAACCGGATAACGGGGGAGACCCTTGTAAGTCTCCATGGACCCCGCTGATCAAGGCGCCGAGATCGCACTCCACATGATGGTCAGGTGGAAACGTGAAATCTAAAGATCAGCATGAGTGCGGCGCAGTTCTGCAAGCTGGTAGAAGGCACTCACTACGGTCGGCACCAGGATCAGGAACGGCAGGACCACTAGGCTCCCACTGGCCATGGATCGCAACGTCCCCCAAAGACCCGGCATGTCCATAACCCAGACGCAAAGCCCCGACAACAGGAGCGTCGCGCCCAGAAACGCCGTCACAATAATGATCACGTACTGGCGATTCAGGTGTGAAACCGCCGTACAGGCCATGAGGGCGGTTCCTCCCACAATCAAAAGCGCGGATCCGGAAAACCCCATCGCCGAAACGCTCTGCATGACGAACAAGGCGCCGATGAGGCCTCCGAGCAACGAGACCGCATACTTGGCAGGCCAGTAGCTCGCCAGACCGAGCGCGGCGCCTCCGCCTATCGCATAGGACAATTGGTCACCGCCGGGGCCGGCCAGCCATGCGCCGAGGCCGGCGCCGATCAACCCGAACGAGGCCATGACACACAGCTTCCACATGCGCCAGCCGAAAAGCATCAAGCCCAAACCACCCACCAGCAGGGGGATTCCGGCCGTACTATGAGAATGCTTCAGGATGTTGAGCCACTGATCAATGTTCATTAACACGGCTATTGACTCCAGGCGATCGAAACTCCAGGAAACCAGTACATAGCCAACCTCAAATCCGCGTCGGGTGGCCTATGGATTCAACCGCGCGGGACGTGAATCGTCGTGTCCTCCGCCTCTGAAGAGGTGGACCACCCATCCGCGGGCGACCCCTCGAATCAGCCTCAACGGAGAACTAGGGTGCTTCACCGTACCCACGCGCGCACAGATCGTTACGAAAGTACGATATCGGCTAAGATTTGGCGTTGGATTCGCCCTTGTTGGCGGGTGCCTTACGCGTCAGTAGAGTCTGAAGGATCAACGAAGATAAGAGAAACGCCCCGACGCCAATGCCTACCAGGCCGGGGTTATGCTGCAACGTCTCATAAGATCGGGGAGAGGCATGCGTAACCAGCGTGGCAATGGATGTCGTGACCAAAAGAGTCCCTACGAGGGACGTCGATAAAATCAAAGCCCATCGCATGGCGAGCACTCCCAGGCAAAGCCCGGTAACCAAAGCCGTAACAGCCAGAGCGCGACCACTTCGTTCAATATCCATGTCTTTGGCGCGGACGAACGCCCAGAGTTCGGTGACCCACTCTTTGGGGCCGCGCTCACGATAAGCCTGCTGCTGCTCGGGCGTGGGGAGCGAGAATGCCCCGGAGGAGTCGGCGACGGCCAGTTGCGTGCCCTGCTCGAACTCGTTGACGTGCGGCACGACCCTCTGGTAACTGAACACACCCAGTGCGACCGAGGAGAGCACGAGGGCTGCGGCCACACCCACCCAGAGCTTGAACGTCTGGTAACCGATCAGGGCCACCATGGCCGCACCGATCAATCCGCAGACCGGCTGCGGGAATCCCGTTTCCCTGGCTACAAAGACGCCGACATATCCACCCAGAACGGCGAATCCGCAGGTCATGCCGAACCGCGACAGCTTGGCCCCCAACACACAGAGTCCGACACCCGCAAGGAGGCATACAATGCCGAACGGCAGGGCCTGTTGCAGCATCTCGGCCGGTGCGTGCTGCACAAACAACGTGCGAATTTGTTCCACGATCGTGTTGATCTCTTCAGGCATAGCTTCGCCCCTGGTCATACGGTCCTGATTCTACCGCTTATTCGGGCCACTCGCGGGGATATTTCCCTCCGCCTCGCGTTGTTTCATCACCGCGAGGCACAGAATCCAACTCCTGGTCCCGAGAAGCGCTCTAAATCGGACTACCCGGGTATGGTGAATCGGTCCGGGTACGTCGTGATATCGATAATCGGGTGTCCGGCGTCAACGCGTCCAGTCTGCTGGAAATTAGCTCGGAGGATGGCCAGCTTCTGGTCAACGCGGTTCTCGGCGATCTCCATTCCAGGCGCAGAACCCCAGTGAATGCGACCACCGGCACGGTCCGTCGACAGCTCTATACAACTCGCGTGACGATCGCGGCGCCCGCCGAAGTTATCGACGAGGACGGCCGTCACCTGGTCGCTGAACGGCTCGTTGGCAAGTACGCCCAGCACATCCAAACCGGCGATCAAGTCGTCTCCGGTCCACACTTGTCCGGGCTCAGGCGGGGGCTCGCTCAGACCTTGAATGATCTTCCACGCGGGATTGTACAAATACGTACCCGGCAGCCGGACGCCCTCGAAGTCCACAAGGCGGAACTCATCCCCGAGCTGGATCAAAGCCGCAGGCTCACGATACTCGGCGCTGACCTCGATCCTCGCATCGCCGGTCCGCCGCGCGAAGTTGACAAGCGAAACCCACGCGCTGGCTTCGAGTCGTTCGGCGAGATCCCGGCAGAGGTGGTCATCCGTCCATTCGCGCGTCATCAGGTCGGAAACATCCGCAATCAGATCCGACCGGATGAGATCGACGAGTTGTGACGGTCGATCGACAAACGTCAGCGTCGCGTGATCGTAGCTCTCGACGAGTTGCCGATCGACATGCGACTGCAGCCGGGAGACACCCATCGCTCCCGCGGCGAGAACGGTCACTGCCAGCATTGTAACACCTACGTGACGAAACCAACGCCCGCGTGTGTCGGGGTCCATCGACGTCCACCATTTCATCCACGGCACCCTCCGCCCACGCTTCTTGGCTTTCTTACGCTTGGCCATGTCGTGCTCCGTCCGTTTCCGCCAAGGACAACTCCACGATTCGCTGGCATAGCCGGTCGAAACTCATGCCGACCCTTGCCGCCGCTTTGGGCAGCAGCGAATGGCTCGTGAAACCCGGAATCGTGTTCACCTCTAGAAGGTATGGCTCGAGAGTTTCGGCTTCGACCATCCAATCCACGCGGGAAAAAACGCTACAGCCCAAAGCCTGATGGGCGGAGAGACTCAACGACTGAACGCGTGTGAGCAACGGCTCCGGCAGATCGAAATCGAACAGATACTCGGTGTCATCGTCGACGTATTTCGCCTCGTAGTCGTAGAACTCCCGCCGGGTCCTAATCTCGCACACCGGCAGTGCGATCTCACCGAGGATACCGACCGTCAGCTCGGGCCCGGCAATATAGCGCTCCACCAACGCCTGACCATACCGATTGACGAGGTCCATCGCGGTTGCCTGTAAGACCCCCGGCTCCCGCGCGATAATCGTGTCGACACTGCTGCCGGATGCGACGGGTTTTACGACCGCCGGTACGGAGAACCGTCTTGAAAGCCCCGTGACACTGCCCGGTACGACCACCTCGTAGGGTGGCGTCGGCAGGTCGTCCCGCACGAAGCAGCGTTTGGCCTCCTCTTTGTCCATGGCCGCCCGCGATGCTGCGGCGCCGGACCCGCAGTACCGCAGTCCGCGCGCATCCAACTCCGCCTGTAATCCACCGTCTTCCCCATACTCTCCGTGTAGCACCACAAAGATGATGTCCGCGGTGCGATCGAGCGCGCCGAGATCGTCCGGCGTGATGTCGCACAGTGTTGCGCGGTGTCCCAGCCTGCCTAGAGCTGCATGGACCGCCTTGCCGCTTTGCAGGCTGACCTCTCGCTCCACACCGGGTCCACCCGCCAGCACCGTGATATCCAGCGGCAGTACCTCCGTTGCGTCCGGCTCATTCCCGACCGACATGGGTTTCGTAGCCGTCATACGTGCACCTTCGGGGTGTTGACCGGTCTCCAGATGTCGATCTCCTCCTCGAGTTCGATCCCGAAGGCCCTGCGCACACGCTCGCGAATCAGATCGATCAATCCGAGGACGTCCGAGGCGGTGGCCCCTTCCTGAGCAACGATAAAGTTCGCATGACGCTCAGACACTTGCGCCCGCCCGCATCGCTTTCCCTTCAAGCCTGCCCGGTCGATGAGGGCACCGGCCGCGTGCCCCTCGGGGTTCTTGAAGACACACCCGGCACTCTTGTCGCCGAGGGGCTGAGCACGCCGTTTTTCCTGAAGAAGCTCGTCGAACCTGCCTTTCAACCGATCCGGATCGTCTCTCTCGAGCGCGAGCCTGGCGGACAAGACGATGCGATCGCCAAGTTCGGTGTGGCGGTAGCCGAAACCGATCTGATCGTGTGTCAGCGTTTCGGCGAAACCATCCGATCGAAGCGTGTCAATCTCACGGACAACGTCGCCAAGCTCGCCCGATCGACCGCCGGCATTCATTCGCACGGCCCCACCGATGGAACCGGGAATACCGGCCAAGCACTCCAGACCGGAGAAACCCTGGTCGCAGCACTGGTGCGCAAATAACGGGAGATCGGCACCGGCCCCGACCTCCCAGGAGTCACCGCGCCGTGAGGTGGTGCGGAATGTGTCGGAGTCCAAACGGACAACGACGCCGTCGAAGCCGTCATCGCTGACCAGCACGTTCGCACCGGCGCCCAGGACCTTGAACGGCACATCCTCCTGGCCGGCGCGAGCCAAAAGCGAGGCCAGGTCGTCGATGTCGCGGGGGTGGAAGAGGTAACGCGCGGAGCCGCCCAGTTGAAACCACGTTGAAAGACCTATCGGCGCGTCAGGCTCGATCCGGTCCGCAAATTCGCTCCACCAGCTCATCAGCCACCTTCCACACATCCCCCGCGCCCATTGTGAGCACGAGATCCCCCTTCGTTGCGTGACGGGCAACATGTTCAGCTACGCCGTCGAGAGCCGAAACATACCTCGCCCGACCGCCTACCATACGAATTCGCGCGGCCAACTCCTCGGCACACGGCGCCTCGCTCTTACCGGATGCACCGACGGTCTCCTTGGTCTCACGCGCGGCGAAGACGTCGGGCACGATGATCTCGTCTACACCCTCGAACGCTTCGGCGAACTCGCTCATCAACCGGAGAGTACGCGTGCGTTGATGTGGCTGGAATATCGCCCATGTGCGTCTGGGGCGATAGCGCCCCAGGGCCGCCCGAATGGTTGCACGGATCTCAGTAGGGTGGTGCGCGTAATCGTCAATAATCGTAACCCCTCGTCCCTCACCGCGCCAGGTCATCCGACGGTTGACACCGGCAAAAGATGATAACGCCTCCCCTATCCGTTCGGGATCGACTCCGGCGTGATAAGCCAGGGCGGCGGCGGCCATCGCGTTCGCCACGCTGTGTCGGCCGGGGATCGCAAGCTGCGTAGAGAAGATAAGGTCACCGTGGTACCGGACGTCAAAGGCGCAGCACCCACACTCGTCGCGCAGATTGACCGCATGCCAATCCGGTTGCTCACGGGTAGTCGGCACCTGTGGATCCGCCAAGCCGAACAACTCGACACGCGCGCTCGCTGCGTTGCAGACTTTCCGAGTTGCCGGATCGTCGGCGTTGCCGATCAATACGCCGTCGGAATCGACGTTCTGCGCGAATCGCGTGAAAGCCTCGATGATGTCGTCGAGATCACGGTAGCAGTCGAAGTGATCCGGTTCGATGTTGAGTATGGCCGCCATCCGAGGTTCAAAACACAGGAAAGAACGATCGTACTCGCAGGATTCCACGATGAAATGAGGTCCGCCGCCGAGCCCGCTGCTTCCGCCGAGCTGATGAGACGGGGCGCCGCCCAGGAAGGAGGGATCGAGCCCACCCTCCCGGCACACGTAGGCACACATGGCCGTCGTGGATGTCTTGCCGTGCGTACCGGCTATCGCGATTCCCCCCTCCGACCGGCGCATCATTGCACCGAGCAGCTCCGCGTACTTGAGGACACGCGCACCGCGTGCTCGTGCGGCCGCCAACTCAGGGTTCGACGCAGGGATCGCCGCACTGATCACGACCAGATCGACATTCGGGTCGAGCTGTTCGGCGCGATGACCGACACTGACACGCGCGCCTCGCGCAACGAGGTCTCCCATCCCCCCGAAGCCGACAAGATCGGAGCCTGAAACCCCGGCACCCGCGGCCAGTAGCAAGGAGGCGGCACCAGCCATGCCGCTCCCGCCGATTCCGATAAAATGGACTCGCATCCCGTCGAAATCCGGCAAGTCCTCATGCCGGTTCCGGGTCGCTGCTTCCCTGCACGTGCGCATGAAGATCCCTCGAATCAGAGTGTCGTTGTGGGGTGCCTGGCAGTACTGTGCTAGGTCGCCATAAACGCGTAGCGCAGGCATCTTGCCTGCATCGTAATCGCAGCTCGTGCAGGCGCTGGAAGCCTGCGCTACAAACGACCTTGCGCTGTACTGCTAGCTGGAGGATCCACAGGTGCCTGCGCCGCGCCTGTGGCCCGCGCCTATCCACGCTCCTAATCGGAATCATCGGGTGCGCAGGCACCAAGCCTCCAACGATTCACCCTTTATACACAGGCACCCCCCGGTGTCGATACCGGGGTGTGATTTACGGGAGGATCGGGCGTGGCCATCATCCGTGGCAAGTGCTCACAATGCGTGTCTTTCTGTAGTGGCCGGCGTCACCGCCAGCCCCCTCGGGCCCGCGCCGCCGCCCCCCGCGGAATCAAATTTCCTATCAGTTGACCTTGACGAGGTACAAGAACATGCAGCCGCGTCCACTGCTCCGTGGAAGCCGCTTTGCGTCATACGCCGATTGGCCGACCTGAGCGGACATTAGGAGCCTGAGAGCGTCCCGGCGTGGCGTTCGCCAGCGGATCGCCCGACAAGTCTCCGCCGAAGCCCGGCCAAGCGGACGATCCCGCCGCCGTTCCCGGTTTCTGTACCGCACACTCCCACAGCCTTCATGGCTTGGTCGCCCGAATCTGTGCCGCCCGCTTCTCGAACTTCCCGGCCTCTTCACCCCGATTCGTTGCCCGGAAGAGTTTTGCCATGTTTTCAAGGCTCGTGGCCACATCGGGATGATCCGGGCCGAGGGCCCTCTCCAAGATGGCCAGCGAACGCTTGTATAGCGGCTCGGCCTGCGCGTACTGGCCTTGGGCGTAGTACAGCCCCGCGAGGTTGTTCAGGCTCTGACCCACATCGGGATGATCCGGGCCGAGGGCCTTCTCCCTGATCGCCAGCGAGCGCTTGTAGAGCGGCTCGGCCTGCGCGTACTGGCCCTGGGTATAGTACAACGACGCAAGGTGATCCAGACTCGTGGCCACATTGGGATGATCCGGGCCGACGGCTTTCTCCTTGATCGCCAGCGATCGCTTGTGGAGCGGCTCGGCCTGCGCGTACTGGCCTTGGGT